>JBBRUO010000140.1:0-11779 GCA_038247725.1 Gemmatales bacterium | reverse complement strand
GTTGACCGAGTGGACCGACTGGTCGTGGGACAAGTCGCTGGCCACCCGCGTCTTCTTCAAACTGGATGCGAAAGTGGCGGAGTCCCTGCCGGAGACTCTCCGCGATCAACTCGGGAATGTCATGTGCGACCTCGGTGTGCGCGTTGCTCCACACGATCGCGGACCTCGGTCACTCGGTGCCGATCCCGTTGGTGCTGGACAACGCCCGTTACCAGAAGTGCGCGTTGGTGACCGGCGTGGCCCAAGCGTTGGGGATCGAGTTGTCGGACTTGCCGTCGTACTCGCCCAACCTGAACCGGATCGAGCGGCTGTGGAAGTTCGTGAAGAAGGAAGTGCTGAACAGCCGCCGCCATCAGGACTTCAAGAGGTTTCAGGACGCCATCGACGGTCGCCTGGCCGATCTGCCAACGAAGCACCGAGACAAGCTGGCGACCTTGATGACCCACAACTTCCAGACGTGGGACGATGTGTCACTCTTGAACGCATAAAGTATAACAGCAGGACTTTGGGTTGTCCATCAACGGTCGGTCTTGCCGAGGCCCTTGCGCGTTTCATTCCGCGCGGGCAAGTCGTACGGGCTGACGGTGCGGGTGCCGCGGGAGATCGACGCGCGGCGGTTCCCGTCGATCCCGCGGGCGACGCCGCGGTTCGCGCGGTTGTACAAGGGGCGGACGGCGGTGGAGCGGATCAACGACCGTCTGAAGGTGCTGTGGGGCCTGGACGACGGGAACGTGGTGGGATCGCGGCGGTTTAGCGCGCACGTGTCGGCAGTGCTGCTGGTGCACCTGGCGTGCGCGACGGTGCTGGCGAAGGCGCAGCGGAAGGAGGGCCGCTTCGGCACGCTCCGGCTGTCGCCCATCGCCCGGAAGCGACACGACCTGACCGCCGAGGAACGCGCCGCCCCGCTCACCTGACCCCGACAGCGCAAGCGGCTCGTCGTGCCGGTCGCGACCTCGCGACCGCCACGACGCGGAGCGTCTGTCGGAACACTTGGCCACTTTGCGAGCCACCCAGCCAGACCACCCGATTCGCCCCGCCGGGGTGGGGGCCGTTCACCCGCGCTTCCGGGGCTTCTTCGTGGTGCGGGTGACGTCCACGATCTTCCCGCCTTCCTCCAGCGCCATGTGGAACCGCTGGGCGTCCTCCAACCGGTGAACGGTCAGGTGGTACGCGGTACTGGCCTTGGCGATGTACGGCCGGCTCTCGGACTTGGCCGCCGAGCGGAGCTTGCCCCAACTCCCGTCGCCCAGGTACAGGACGCCATACTTGTTCGTCAGCCCGCCCATCAGCGGGTGGGTCCGCTTGAACGTGTGGTCGTGGTGCTCCAGGACGAGATCGACGTTGTGCTTCTCAAACAGTGGCACCCAGTGCTTCCGCTGATCCGCGCCGGTGCCCTTCCCCGGCAACAGGGACTCGGCCGACCGGTACGACGGGTAACACGGGACGTGGTTGACGGCGATCACGTGCGGGCGGTCCACCCGCTCCCGCAGCGCCCGGTCCAGCCAGTCGGTCTGGTCGCCGCCGACCTTGGCCGTGTGCCCGGAGTCCAGCAGCACCAGCGACAGGTAGTCGCCGAAGTCGAGGGCGGCGTAGCTGGTGTCGGCGTACAGGCCGTCGAACAGGGCGAAGAAGAACGGGGCCTCCTTGCGGGACTTCCCGAACCCGCCCTTCACCTCGTGGTTGCCGACGCACGTCACCATCGGGATGAGCCGCCCCCGGTCGTCGGTCATCGTCCGCGAGTAATTCCGCAGCCAGTCGAGGAAGGTCTTCGCGCTGGTGCCGTTGTCGTAGGCCAGGTCGCCGCCGATCAGCGCGAAGTACGGCTCCTGCTTCGCCGCCAGCTTGTTGTTGGCGATGACGTGGTCGTTCACCCCGCAGTCCCCGCCGGAGACGAAGGTGAAGGTGTCGGTCGCCGTCGCCGGCATGGTGCGGAAGCGGTAAATCGGCGACCGGGTGCCGATGCGGAAGCGGTACTCGGTGCCCGGCGTCAGGCCGGTCAGGTTGGCCCGGTGACGGGTCAACTTCGTCAGCGGGAACGGGGCGGTCGTCGTTCGCGTCGCGGTCCATCCGCTGTCGAGCGGCGGGAAGGTGAACGCCCGCGAGTGACGGACCGTCAGATCCGCCGTCGGGTCGAACTCGTCCACCCATTGAACCGTGACGCTGGTGGTCGGGTCGCCGGAGTAGGTGAGGAACAGCGTGTCGCGGCCGCCGACGGGGGTGCCCGACGGCGTCACGAGGCGGGGACGGGGGGCGGTCTCTGGGTCGGCCGCGAAGAGCGAGCCGACACTGAGGGCCGACAGGCCGAAAAAACCGCGACGATCAAGGGGATTCATTGCGGGGGTCCGGTGGGGGAACGAGGGGGTCGGAGCCGTGATATCCGAGGACGCCCGACCGGTGAGGGACGTGAGTGCGATTTTCCACGAACTTCACGAGCCCCACCCGTCACCGCCCGGCGATCAACCCGGCGAGGTAGTTCACCGGGTCGGCGTTCCCCTTCGCGGCCTCGGCCAGCGCGGCGAAGTCGTTCGCGCGGCGGGCCAACTCCACGAGCGGCGGGCACGACAACTCTTGTCCGCCGGTGTTCGCCAGGTGTTCCTTCGCCACCGCCAGCGCGTCGGTCAGCCGGTCCAGCCGCAGGTACAGGTTCACCAGCGTCTCGGCTGGGTAGGTGTCGCCGGTCTCGGCCGCCGCCGGCAACTTCGCGTGGAAGTGCTTCAACCCTGCTTGCACGTCGATCCCGGCCAGCACTTTCAGGTACGGCGTGTAGTCGGCGTAGGTGTTCTCGAACGGCGGCGCGGCGTCCCCGCGCAGCGTCGGCGACAGCCGTTCCCCGTACTCGCTCAGTTGGAGGGCCAACTTCAACTCGTCGCACGGTGACAACTGCCCGGCGTACTGCACCACCGAGTTCAGGTGCGACGTGTCGATGTGATACATGTCGTCGGCGAATAGGGCGGGATCGGCGGCTAGCAGCTCCGGCACGGTGGCCGCATCCGCGACGCTGACACCCCGGTGTCGCAGGTCGCCGATCAGCCGCTCGCGGAGTTGCTCGGACAGGGCCACCACCAGCCGCTTGACGCAGTAATCCCGCACCTCCGGCCGCTGGCTCAGGTCGGCCGACCCGACCATCGTGATCGCCGAACAGACGCCGTGCCGGTCGAGGATCAGGTCGAACCCCTTCTTCGGGTGGACGCCGTGCTGCCACGCGATCTCCACCACCCCGTAGGTGTCGGCGTCCGGGTCGGGCGCGTAGGCGTCGAGCGCCGCCCGCATCGGCTCCGTCTCGCCGATCAGACGGAAGAACCCCCACGCCTTGGGCAAGTCGCCCCGCTCCAGCAGCAGACCGCCGACGTATCGGCCGGCGTCCAGGATGGCTTTCTCGTACCGCTCGTGGGTGTCGGCGGGCAGGTCGCTGGCCGGGCCAGTGGGGAACGGCGAGACGCCCATCGCCACCCGCGCCTTCAGAAGCAGCGCGTAGAAGAGGCCCTGGAAATCCCCGGCGGCGCGGAGTTCGTCGGCGAGCGTGCCCGCGGCCGCTTCGGGGCCGTCGGCGGCGACGGCGGCGCGAAGGCGGTCGTAGACGGCCGGGTCGAGGGTTGGGGTGTCGCTGTCCATGAGGTGCCTTTGGCGGGGGGGTGTTCTTCGCTCATGATAGGGAAAGGGCGTGGCGAACCGGCGCGCGGTTGGGGTTGCCCGGCGGCGCGGGGTGGGCGATACTCCCCTCCCGGCGGCGGAACGCGCACGGAAGCCGGGGGACACGACGCATGAGCGGACCATCGAGCGGGCGGAAGTGGGGCAAACGGCTGGCGGTCGGGGCCGTCGCGGTGCTGCTGATCGGCGGCGGGGCGGTGGCGATGAGTTGGTCCACCCTGAAAGCCGGGTGGGCGGCGAAAGCCGTCCGCGCCGCCGGCTCCGACGAGGCGCGGGCGGCGGCGGCCGCCAACCTGGTCGCCCTCGGCGAGTCGGGGCTGCCGCGCGTCGTCGAGTTGCTGAAGTCCGACGACGCGGCCGGCTGCCTGGCGGTGGCGGCGGCGCTTCGGGAAGCGTGGAAAGACACCCCGCCGGCGGACCCCGCCTTCGCCGCCAAGTGCCGGCCGATCCTCGCTGACGCGGCCGCTTATTCCGAAGCCGGGAAAGACGCGGTGCTGGAACTCGCCGCCGACGCGATGCGGTGCCCGGACGCCGACCTCGCCGCGCTCGGGCGGGCCGCCGTTCGCGCCGCCTTGACGGCGACCGCGCCCGACGCCGTCGCCCGCGCCGCCGCGGTCGCGTCGCTCCCCGAAGTCGGGCTGAAGGCCGAACTCGTGCCGCTGCTCCGTGACGAGCGGGCCGAAGTGCGGCGGGCGGCCATGATGGCGGTCGGCCCGGCGGCGCGGGGCGAACCGGTCATCGGCGACGAGGAGTTGTTCCCCTGGCTGCACGACCCGGATGTGGAAGTGCGGGCGGTGTGCGAGTCCGCCCTGGCCACGCGGGGGATGGACGGCGACCAGATCGCGGCGGCGCGGAAGCTGACGCACCCGGACGCCGCCGAGCGGCTGAAGTTGCTTCTCGATTTGCGGTGGGGGCGAGACACGGTGCGGGATCCGGGGCCGTGGCTGGAACGGCTCAGCCGGGACGCCGACCCGGCGGTGCGGGCCGGGGCGGCGCGGGTGGCGTGCGAGTGCCGGCTGACGTTCGCCGGCTGGCTGGACCGGCTGGCCACCGAAGACCCCGACGGCACCGTACGCGATGTCGCCGCGTACTACCGGGCGAAAGCCGCCGAGATTCGCCCGGCCGGGTTCGTGGACCGGTGAGTGCCGGGTCTTTGTTTACCCGCCGCGCCAGCAAGGGACGCCGGGCATGGCACAGCCGTTGGCATCCGGCCCACTCATACTCATACACGCACCTGATGACGCGATCCCATCGTGGACCGTGTGGAGACGCAACAAACTTCCCCTCGTTCAAGGGAGGTCGGCGGCGCAGCCGCCGGGAGAGGAGTCTGGTTTTGTTCGCCCGAAGCGCGAGCGAGGGGCAGACCACCGTCGGGGGCCGGGTGCGACTGGCCACCCATCGCCCCACACCCCTTGCTGGCGCGACGGGCGAACAAGCAGAAGCAATCTCCCCTCCCGGTCGCGTTCCGCGACCGACCTCCCCTCAACGAGGGGAGGTGGAAGACCGACCCGCCCTCATGTGATGGGACAGTCTCATCTGGCGAACAAAGAGCCGCTCTCACAGCACCAGGGCCAGCGTCACCACCCCGCCGACGAGGGCCGCCCCGATGCCCGCCCACAGCCAGGTGAAATACCCCTGGCTGCTGGCTTCCGCCCGCAACAGACCGTAGGCGATGGCCAGTACGGCCAGGGCCGCCACCGCCCACCGGCTGAGGTCGTACAGACGCTGCCGCGCCCGCAGTTCCCGCAGTTGCGCCTCGCTCATCGACACCGCCAGACGCACCCGCACCATTTCCTGCTCCAGTCCGGCGTCCTTCAGCGCCACCTTCTCGCCGTCGGTCAGCGGCAACCGGATGACCGACTCCCCTTCCAGGTATTCGTTCTTCAACTCCTCCTCGTCCGGCACCACGCGGATCGGGGGGCGGAGGGACGCGAACACCTCGACAAGCGTGTCCCGCGCCGCGCGGAGCGCGTCGTCGTGGGCCTCGGTCGGGTTGCGGTACGGCCGGCTCGTCACCCCGGACACGCGGACGGCCGGCGGCGGGTCTTGCGGGTCGGAGCGGGCGACGCAGACGTCCGGGTGCGGGGTGCTGCCGTAGGCGGTCGCGGCCGACACGCGGACGGCGAGCCGGTCCGGCGGCGGGGCGGTCGGGTCGTTCTCGGCGATCTCTCGTTGGCCGGCCGTCGCGCCGCCGGCGATGCCGTTCAGCGCGACGGTGTTCTGCACCCGGCGGTGCGACAGGCGGGCCAGTTCCAGCCGGCCGGGCGCGACGTCGGCCGTCGGGCGGAAGACGTACCACGCCGTCAGTCCCAGCACCGCCAGCGTGACGAGGCCGGGGAACGAGCCGGAGAGGGGGGACGAGTGGCGGTGCGAGCGGGACATCGGCGGGTCTCCGGGGAGGTCAGGCGACCGGCTTGAGTCGCTTCTTGCGGGGGGGCAGGGCCGCGACCGTCGGGACCCACGGGCTGACCAGTTGGATGGTCGCGGCGGCCAGCGCCAGGGCGGCCAGGGCGTGCCACGGGGATCCCGCCGACCACGGCCACGCGACCAGCAGCACCGTGCCCCAGGCGGCCGCCTCGACGGGCGGCTGGAGGGCGAACCGGCCGTCGCGGTTGGTCGCCGTCGCCCGCCACCACCGCGGCCCCATCAGGGCGAGGGCGAAGTAGAGCAGGTAACCGGTCTCGACGCCGAAGGTGCCCGTCGGCAGGTGCAGGAGACCGAACAGGTACGATTCGACCGGGCCGGACGGCTCGCCGCCGGTCAGTCGCGGCGTCGGCCACCCGTCCATCCAGTACACCAGTGCGCCGATGCCGCCGCCGAACAGGGCGAGGAGGGCGCGGCGGTCCCACCGGGCCCGCTCGCCGGCCTTCACCCCGACGCCGGCCAGCACCGCCGCCCACGCGACGGCGGTGGCCGTGACGATCAGCCGCATCAGCTGCGGCCACTCGGTGCCGGCCAGCAGCAGCCAGCCGCTGGTGGCGACGGCGGCGATCACCACCGGCACCGTGAGCAGACTCCCGACCACCGCCGCGGCGGCGTGTCGCGAGCCGGTCGGGACGACGGCGCGGGCGAGCGGGATCGGCAGCGTGGTTCCGGACGACGCGGGCCGGGCGAGCGACACCGCCGGGGCGATGGGGATGGTCAGCCCGCTCAGCAGTTCGACGAACGCGGCGTCCGCCTCCGCCGCCAACTCCCCCATCGTCGCGTACCGCTTGTCCTTGTCCTTCTCCAGCGCCCGCCCGATCACCCGCCGCAGTCGCTCGGTCGGCACCCGGCTCAAGTCCGGCGCGTCGAGCTGGTGCTGCATGATGATCGACTTCGACGGGTCGTTCTGGAACACCGTCCGCCCGGTGAGCATCTCGGCCAGGATCAGGCCGGCGGCGTACACGTCCACCCGGTGGTCGTAGTTGCCGGTGTGCATCTCCGGGGCCATGTAGTCCGGGGTGCCGATCTGTTTGGTGTGCGTCGGGTCGCATTCGACCTGCCGGCACAGGTCGAAGTCCACCACCTTCAGCCGGCCGGTGCCGCGCGGGAGCAGCAGGTTGGCCGGCTTCAGGTCGCGGTGCATGACGTTGTGGTCGTGCAGGTAGCCGACGGCCCCGGCCATGTCGGCGAAGAACGCGCGGGCGTCGGCCAGGGGCAGCGGGCGGCCCGGCCGGGTGATCAGCCGGTCGAGCGAGTCGCCGTGGACGAACTCCATCACCAGCCACTCGCGGCCCTTGTCGTCGGTGGCCAGGTCGTACAGGTGGACGAGGTTCGGGTGGCTCAGATTCAGGATGGTCCGCGCGCCGCGGGACTGCACCCCGTGGCCGGTGGTGAACATCTTTAGCGCCACCTCCTTGCCGGCGGCGCTGGTGGCGAAATACACCTCGCCGAGGCCGCCCTTGCCGATGAGCCGGTGGATGGCGTACCCCGACAGTGGCTGCTCGTTCGGCCGGAGGATCGGTTTGGTACTCATACGGGCCTCGACTGGGGCGAACGGTCGGGGTGGGGCGACTCCCCGCCCCATATCTACTTCTTCGCGGGAGACACGGGCGGATTTTCCGCGCCGCAGGGCATTTTACGGCACGGTGGTGGGAAGAGCGCGAAAACGAAGCGGCCCACGGGATGAGCCGTGGGCCGCGCGGTGAGCCGTTGCCGTGACTCGGTTGGCTTCAATCAACCTTTTCCAACTGGAACCAGACGTGAGTCTTGTTGGCGCTCGTGGGCTTGTCCGCCGACTTCGGCCGGGTTGCCCCCATCGGGTTGCCGCACATCGTCAGAACCTTCCCCTCGATCTTGTACACGGCAACGACCGTCTTCCCGCGCTCGTCCATGTCGATCTCGGTCGCGGTGAGGCGGGTGATCGCACTCACGTCGTCCTTCGCTCCGTCGCTGCCGAACACCGCCTTGGCGTCGGTAAAGGTGATGGTTTTCTCGCCCTTTTTGATGACTTCGGCGGGCGCGTCCATCCCGCCCATGTTCATCGCCACGACCTTCCACTTCCCTTGCAGCTTCTTCAGTTCGTCGGCGTCCACCGCAGCGGCCTTCGGGTCGGGCTTCACCGGCGGATCGGCTTTCACCGGCTCGACCGGGCGGAGTTCCGGGGTCATCTGGCGGGCCGGGGTCATCTTCGGCACGAGGCGGTCGAAGTCCGGCAGCGAGTCGCCACCGGCGCGGGTGGCCATCGCCTTGAAGACGGCCGGGGCGGTGCCCTCGCGGACGAACCGCACCGACCCGTCGCCCATCAGCACCATCGCCCCTCGGCTGCCGTCGGGCTGCCGGGTGACGTAGGGCTTGAAGGCGTCGTCCGAGTCCTCGATGCCGGTCAGCGTCGAGCCGCCGCCGGCGATCCACGGGCGGGGACTGGTCGGCGGCAGTTGGACCATGAGCATGGTGTTCGACAGCCCGTCCGGGCAGTCGGTGAGGTTGGCCTTGGCCCCGTCGTCGTAGGTGATGAGGCCGATCTTCTTGGCGACCGCCGGGTCTTTCGGGTCGTACCGGGCGGCGTCGAGGCCGAGGCCGGCGATGCCGACGTAGTTGGTCGCGCCGAGCACCCGCCCCTTGGCGAGGTCGCTGGTGGCCCGCCACGAGTCTTGCGGGTAGCTCGGGTTGAGGAACTCCGTCACCCACTCCTCGGCGGCGGACAGGTTTTCCTCGGCGTACCAGGCGAACCGCCGCGACTGCTGGATGCGGTTGTGCAGGTTCGCCTTACCGACGAAGGGCAGCAGTTCGGCCAGGAAGCTGACCCGCTCGCCGGGCGGGTAGGCCAGCCCGAACCGGTCGCCGCCGGCGTCGCGGTCGAGGGTTCCGCGGGGGAACTCCTTGGTCCGCTTGGTATAGTTGGCGACCGCGGCCCCGAGGGTGAAGGCGTCGATCTCGCCGGACGACACAGCCATCCGCCCGCGGAACTGCGAGGCCGTGCGGGTCAGTTTGGGCGCGACCACGCTGTTGTAGGTCTCGCCATCCCAGAGGAGGTCGAAGTCGAGGGTGACGACCGTCCCGGACAGTTTGACATCGACTTTGGAACCGTTGCTCGGCTGACCAGGGGTCGGGTTACCGCCGGGGTATCCGGGGCCGGGCATGCCGGGGTATCCGGGGCCGGGCATGCCCGGCTCGCCCGGATACCCGCCACCGGGTGGCGGCCCTTGACTGCCTCCGGGGCCGGGCATGCCGGGCTTCTGAGCGAATTCATCGTCGCCGTAACGAGACGACGAGGCCCTCTTGCCGCCGGGGGCCGGTCCCAACGACCCGCCGGACGGGGGCGGGCCTTGCGACCCACCGGGGCCTCCCGGATAGCCGCCGGGGTACCCGCCACCTTCGCCGCCGGGGTAACCACCGCCTTCGCCGCCGGGGTAACCGCCACCCGGATAGCCGCCGGGCTGTTGGCCGGACGTGTAGTCGTTCACGTCGAGTGGCACTTTGCCGAGCAACTTCGCCAAGTTCAGCAGCGGGAGGAGTTGGTTCTTGGCCGCCGATTTGGCCGCGTCGTCGGAGGCGTGGTCGAGGTACACCGAGGCCGTCATCTTGCGGACGGAGAACGCGGTCATCGAGAAGCCGAAGACCCGGACGTCGGTCAGGCTCGCGGCGACGAACGAGGCCGCTTCGGAGGGGACCAGCGCGGACAGATCCCGCGAGGCCACGATCCGCTGGTTGACGATCTCGGCGAAGGTCAGCGCGGGCCACGGTTTGGACTCATCTTCCAGCGTGTTCAAGGCCCGCTTGAGGCTCTGGTTGATGGTGCGGAACGTCGGGTTCGAGGTGAAGTTCACGACCGGCGGGGGCGGCGGCGTGGGGCCACCGGGGCCACCCGGCATCGGCGATCCACCCGGCACCCCCGGCATCGGCGGCACCCCCGGCATCGGCGGCACGCCAGGGCCGCCCGGCATCGGCGGTTGGCCCGGCACCCCTGGCAGGGGTTGAGGGGCCTGCGCGTCGGTATCCGACTGTCCCGGCGGGGGAGGAGGAACCGCGCCGCCGGGGCCACCCGGTGTTCCCGGCCCGGTTTGGATCCCGGTCGGGCCGCTGGGAGGCATTCCGGGGCCACTCGTCGGCGGGGGCGGCGGCGGAGCCGGTTGCGGGTCGGTCAACTCCGTCAGGTACTGCGGGTACCCGTTCGGCTGCAGGTCCGACAGGAACCGTTCCAGGATGTTCTGGTCGGCGATGATGAGCGTGTTGCGGTCGAACACGCACAGGGCGAGTTGCTTCTGGTCATCCGTTTTCGGGGTCGTGCCGGTGCCCAACACCGCTTGCACCGTGGCCGACTTGCCCAGTGCGGTGAGGAAGGCGTTCGACTGGATGACGTGGAGATCGCGGCCCTTCACCGGGTTGGCCGGCTTGAGCTTCATCTTCGTGCGGAGTTCCAGTTCGTCGATGGTCCCGTTCACGCGGAGGACGGCGAACGGGTCGCGGTCCGGGCCGACCTGACAGTGGACGAACTCGCGGATGTCGTCGATCCCGAACCGCATGGACTCGAGGAACTGGAGTTTGATTTCGCCGGTGACGAACTCCCGATAGAGCGGGGTGTTGGACAGTTCGCCCATCCACCCGTGCCACACCGCTTGGGTCTCCCCCGGCAGCAGGTTCGTGATGTCCTTGGAGGCCGGGTCCGTCGGTCGCCGGCGGGGTTTGTTCGGCTTGGGCGGCGGGTTGCCGTCGCCGGGGTTCGTGCCAGTGCCGTCGCCCGGTTCGCCGGGGACTTCACCGCCGGTGCCGGGCATGCTGGGGCCGCCCGTGCCCGACGAACCGGTGCCAGGGTTCGTCGGCGTCTTGGCGACCGGCTTGTCGTCCCCGCCGAAGATCATGAACGCGGCGAAGCCGAGGCCACCGAGCACGAGAACCCCCAACACGACGCCGAGCAGCGCCTTGTTGTTGCCCGCCTTGGCTTTCTCTTTCTTCTTCTTCCCTTTGCCCTTCCCCTTCTCGGGCGCGGCTTCGGCGGCCGGTTCGTCCGGCTCCACTTCAGGCGGTTGCGGCACCACGAAGCGGTACTTGCACTTCGGACACTCCATCTTCCGCCCGACGGCGGCCGAATTGCGGATCACCAACGCGGCTGCGCAACTCGGGCAGGCGACGTTGAACTTGACGTTGGCCATGCGGGTCTCCCGGCGAACGGGGGTCGGCCGTGGGGCGGCGCGGAACTCGGCTCACCGAACGGATATCGGGTGATCATACTCGCCCGACAGGGGCGGTGGCAAAGGCAATCCGCGCCGGGGGAGTGGGTTTCTCGGAGGTCCGACCGCGCGGACGGCCCCCTGACACTCATTCCGACGGCCCACCGGGGCGAACCGTTTGCGCCGAACCGATTCGAAATACAACAAACCAGTTGCCGGCGTTCAAACGATTGGCCCGCTCAGATCATTTTCATGACTCCCGCCACCTTCGGTGTGGCCTGTGGGCGTTGCAAACGCTGATTTCAGGCCGTTTTCAAACCGGAACCGCCGTTTTTTCAGGCGTTTCGCCTGCCGACAACGCTCGCAGGACACCACCCCTCGCCGGTCTTTGCAAGATGTCCGGCGGGGCGATTGCGTCTCTCCCAAACCCGTAACGGACGGTAACGAATGTTTGACGCGGGGTAGTCCCACGGTTTACGATGTGCGATGATCGTACTGCCGGGCGGTGTTCCCTCTCCCGAACTCCCACCCACTCACAC
>JBBRUO010000139.1:0-11806 GCA_038247725.1 Gemmatales bacterium | reverse complement strand
GTCCGCGGTCAGGGTGGGGCGGAACCAAGCGGCCATCCGAAACTCCGGATCGGGTGCGGCGAGCCTCCGCTCGCCGTGGGCCGTAAGTAGACCCGATCCCGGTGCCGAATAAAAGATCAACTACCGCCGGGCAGGGTATAATGGCCCCATGTTCACTCATCAAGACGCAATCGATGTCTTTGGTCGGACCCTCGCCGCGCCGGACCAACGCCGGTCGCGGTGAGGGGCGAAATTCGCGCGTGGCTCACCCCACGGTCCGCGCGGGTGAAGCGCCAGACTTTTCTCTCCCCCCTCCCCGTCGTCAAAACCCGTACCGGAAAATGCGCGCGACTGCCCCTCGGTGGGCAGTCGGCGGAGCCGGGAGGAAACAACCGGGGTATCCCCTCGCCGGTTTCGGGTCGCCCCAGGCAGGCCGGACGGAACAAAAAGATTTGGTGAAGGCGGCCAGTTTCGGCCCGAATCCGTGCTGATCCGTCGGCCGCCTACCCCGCGCGCCACCCGTGATCTGTCCCCCGCGACTGCAAGCTCAGCTAACACGTGCGGATGGTACCGGGCGACACCACGTGTCCGGACCGAACGTCACGGTGAATACGAACCGCGCCGCGCCAATGTACTGGCAGAGCCATCCAACACAGAATTCCTGAAGCTGTTGTCAGCGACCTCTTCCGTCGAAGCGGCCCGGCGGTACAGGCCGGCGGTGTCGAGGATCAGGACGATCCCGCCGTCGCCCATGATGGTCGCGCCGCCGATCCCGTCGATCTGTCCCAACTGAACCGGGACCGGCTTCAGCACGATCTCCTGCTGCCCTTTGAGGGCGTCCACCGCCACCCCGAACCGCGTGCCGGCGTGGGTCAGGACGACGACGGGCACCGTCTCCGACGCTTCGAACCCGTCGGACGCGACCGGCGGCCGGGCCAGCCCGACGAGGTGGTCGAGTGACTTGATCGGGATGACATCGCCGCGGAGGGCGATGGCCCGGACCCCGCGGAGTTGGCGGAACCCGCCCGGCGGCACCTTCAGGGTCTCCTGGACGGCGTCGATGGGCAACCCGAACGTCATCCCGTTCGCCTCCACGAGTACGACGGTCGTGACAGCCAGGGTGAGCGGCAGCAGGAGGCGGATGCACGTCCCCTGTCCCGGCTCGGAGCGGATCGTCACGGCTCCGCCGAGGGCGGCGATGTTGTTCCGCACCACGTCCATGCCGACGCCCCGACCGGACAGGTCGTTCACCACCTTGGCGGTACTCAAGCCGGGTGCGAAGATGAGGTCGAGGGCCTGCGACCGCGTCAGTGCTTCCGCCTGCTCGGCGGTGATGAAGCCGGTCGAGACGGCCTTCGCCTTGAGGCGGTCGGTGTCGATGCCGCCGCCGTCGTCCTGGATGTCGATGACGATCGCATTCCCCTCCCGGCCGGCCCGGAGGGTGATCGACCCGGACGCCGGCTTGCCCGCCGCCCGGCGGACATCCGGCGACTCGATGCCGTGGTCGGCGGCGTTGCGGATCAGGTGGACGAGCGGGTCGCTCAGCCCCTCGGCCACCTGCTTGTCCAGTTCGGTTTCCTCCCCGAAGAGGGCCAGTTCGATCTGCTTGCCGAGGGTCTTGGCCACGTCGCGGACGAGTCGGGGCACCCGCTGGAACACAGTCCCGACCGGCACCATCCGCATCCCCATGGCGTTCTCTTGCAGGTCCCCGATGATGCGGCACACCTTCTCGACCGCGTCCTTCACGCCGGCCGCGTTCGAGCGGTCGAGTTGGAACTGACGGAAGGCGTGGACCAGCGAGTTGCGAGCGATGACCAGTTCGCCGGCCAGGTTCAGGTAATCGTCCAACTTCCGCTGGTCCACCCGCATCGTCTTCCCCCCGGCGGGCGGGCGGGCGGACTCGGCGGGCGGCACTTTCGCCGTTGCAGGCGGAGGGTCGGCGGAGACCTTCGGCGCGACCGCGACCGGGGGAGGCGCGGGAACGGGTGGCGCGGCGGCCTGCGGGACATCGAGTGGCGTCCCGCCGACGGCCGCGGCGAGCCGGTCGCGGGTGGCCGACAGGCGGGCGAGGATGCCGAGGAGCTCGTCGGCCGGTACGACCACGTCGGGGCGGCCCACGAAGCCGGCGGATGTGCCGAGTGAGGAGGCGGAGCGGTGGAGGAGGGCGAGGACGGCGTCGGAGCAGTCGCCCTGGGCGACCGACCGGAGGCCGTCGGTCAGCCCCTCCAGATGCTGGGTTGCCGCGTCGCGGAACGCCGCCTCGGTTCGTGTCGCCCCGCCGGGGGCGGCGTCGCCGACGCCGCTGGCCCGCCCGCACAGGGCGTCGAGGGTGGCGACGAATTCGCCGAGATCCTGGGACACCTCGCCCGCCGGGGTGACGGCGCTCACCATCCCCTTCAAGTGGTCCACCCCGAGGAACACGAACTCGGCCGGCCCGTCGGCGAACGGCAACCGCCCGCTGCGGACCAGGGCCAGCACGTTTTCCAGCTTGTGGCTGAGGGTGCGGATCTGCGCCAGACCGACGTACCCGGCCGTACCCTTGATGCTGTGGACGGCGCGGAACAGACGATTCACGGCGTCGGCGGAGTCAGCCTGAGTCTCCAGGTCGAGCAGGGCCGACTCCGCTTCCTGAAGGCTGTCGAGGCTCTCGGCGGTGAATTGCGCGAGCAGGTCGGCCGCGGCCGCGCCGCTCGGCCCCGGCCAGTTCGGCGCGGCCGCGGTCGGCGGCGATGCTGCGGGTGCCGCGGCGAGGGCGGCGGCCAACGCCGCGTTCGCGCCGTCGGCCAGCGCGTCGTCCCCGGAGCCGAGCAGAACGGCGGTGAGAGCGTCTGCGGCGGCGACGAGGGCCGCGCACAACTCGGCCCCGCGCGACAGTTGCCCGTCGCGGATGTCGGCAGTCGCGGCGGTGACCGCCGCCGCCAGGCGGTCCACCGACAGGGACGCGCCGGCCACGATTCCGGCCAGGGCGGCCGACTCGGTCGCGGCGAGGCCGGCGGCGGTCGGGTCCGCGCCCTCTTCCAACCGGAACAGGTGCCGGGTGAGGGATTCGAGCCGGGCGGCCGTTTCGCGGGCGGCTTCGGACGGCGGATCGACGGGGGGCATCGTGTGGGTCCGGAAGGGGAGTTATTGGCCGAGGAGCATGCGGGCGTGCAAGACCAGGTCGTTCGCGCGGGCGGGCTTCACCACGTACACGTTCGCCCCGGCCCGCAGGCCGTTCACCCGGTCGTGGGCCTCCGCCTCGGTGGACACGAGGATCACCGGGGTGCGCTGGTCGCCGGCAGTGGCCCGGATTCGCCGGGTCAGTTCCAACCCGTCCATCTTGGGCATATTCACGTCGGACACGATCAGGTCGAACCACTCGCCGAGGAGCAGCCACCGCACTCACCCAGTGCCCGCGCGGCGGCGTACCGAACGGACTCGTCGGCGTCGGCCAGAAGGTCGCGCAGTGCGACCAGCGCGGTGACGGCCGCCGATCGTCGCCGCCGCGAACCGGACCCACGGGTCGGCGGTGTCACGAACGTCGGCCAAATCTTGGGCCGCATACCGGCGGAAAGCCTCGTTCTCGCTGCCCAGGAGGTCGATCAGATCGCCTGTTGTTGTCATTTCTTCCCCCCGACCATTTTGGCGGTCACAGGTTTCCGGTACACGACGTTTCCTGCGAGTGTGACCGCCTCGAACGCCGCGCTGATTCGGCCGACCGACTCGGAATGCCCGAGGAACAGGAACCCGCCGGGCACCAGGGCGTCGTAGAAGTGCCCGATAACCTGCTTCCTCGACGCGTCGTCGAAGTAGATCAGGGCGTTCCGGCAGAACACGAACTCGAAGCCCGATTGGCGACGCATCCCGGCCTGGTCCGTCAGGTTCAAATGCTCGAACGCGACCATCCGGCGGATCGGGTCGGTCACCTGGTACCCGCCCTTGCTGCGGACGAAGTGCTGCCGGAGGTACGCCGGCGCGACGTCCTTCACGTTCCGCTCCCCGTACTCGCCGGTCCGGGCCACGTCGAGCACACGGGTGTCGATGTCGGTGGCCAGCAGCCGCACCCGCCACTTCGGGAAGTCGTCCAGGCAGGCGGACAGGATGATCGCCAGCGTGTACGCCTCGTCCCCGGTCGAGCAGCAGGCGCTCCAGACGTTCAGGGTGTAGTCGCGGGCCGCCCGTTTCGCATCGGTCACCCGCGGCAGAGCCTCGTTGGCGAAGCACTCGAGCTGGGGGTACTCGCGGAAGAAGTACGTCTCGTTCGTCGTCACCTGCTCGACCAGGGACTGGAACTCCCGGCCGTCGGGGTCCTGATACTTCAGCAGCCGGAGGTAGTCTCGGGGGCTGGCAGACCCGGTCGCGGCCGCCCGGCGGGCCACCCGGGGTTGGAGGAACGTCAGCTTTTTATCTTCGAACAGTAGCCCGGTCCGTTCGTACAACATGTCACGCAACAGGACGAAGTCGGGCAACGAGAGTTCCATTTCGGCTCCGGTGTCAGCGAGCTCGTCGGAGCAGCGCGACGATTTTGGCGGCGACCTCGGTGCACGGCAGGACGTGGGCGGCCCCGCCCCGCTCGATGGCCACCGCGGGCATTCCGAATACCACACAGGTGCTCTCGGATTCGGCGATGGTCTCGCCTCCGGCCTTGCGGATGGCCACCATCCCGTCCGCCCCGTCGCAGCCCATCCCGGTCAGGAGGACGCCGACGATCCGCGAGCCGAAGGCCTCCAGCGCCGAGAGCATCATCACGTCCGCGGACGGGGTGTGCAGGGTGTCGGCCGGTTGGGTGACGTACCGGACCATCACCCCGCCGCCGGCCCGCCGGTTGGAGAACACGAGGTGCTTGCCCCCGCGGGCCACGTACACGTGGCCGTTCATCAGCACGTCCCCGGCCTCGGCCTCCTTCACGGGCACCCGACTGGCTTTGCCCAGGCTGCGGGCGAACGACGCGGTGAACGATTCCGGCATGTGCTGGACGATGACTACCGCCGCCGGCAGGTCGGGCGGCAGCAGAGGGATCACGTCCAAGAGTGTCTTCGGGCCACCGGTGGACACGCCGATAACGACCACCCGGTCGGCAGCCGCGGATGGGGCAGCCGCGGATGGGGCGGCCGCGGCCGTCGGGGCGGGGGCGCGCGAAAGCCGGGTCGGGCGGCGGATTTTGGCGCGGGCCGCCGACTTCACCTTGTCGATGATCTCCCGGCTCTGTTGTTCGATGTCGGCGCTGATCGTCCCCCCAAGTTTCGGGACGAAGTCCACCGCGCCGAGTTCCAGGCACTCGTAGGTGGTGACCGCCCCCTCCTGGGTGAGGGAACTGAGCATCAGCACCGGGCGGGGGAACTCGTGCATGATCGCCTGGAGGGCGGTCACCCCGTCCATCACCGGCATGTTGATGTCCAGGGTGACGACATCCGGGTCGAACTCGCGCACCGCGGCGAGGGCGGCGGCCCCGTCGCGGGCGCAGGCCACGACCTGGATGCCCGGATCGGACTCAAGGATGGCACGGATCTTCTTCCGCATGAGCGCCGAATCGTCCGCCAGCACGACGCGGATCGGTCCGGCGTGGTTGAAGGTTCTCATTGGACGCACTCCATCCGGGGTCGTTTGGCGGCCGGGGCGGGGCGGGGAATGCTCCCGGGCCGCTCCCCGGTCGGGCCGTTCTGGGCGACATGCTCCCAACCGTGTGACACGTCTCCGCCCGCCGAGCCGTCCGATCCGCCTGACTCGGCTTGCTGGTTTTCGACCTTGAGCAACTCTTCCGCCCGCAGCAGGAGGAACATCCGCTCCCCCTTGTTGAGCTTGCCGACGCCCTCAATGATGTGGTCGCCGTACCGGCTGCGGACGATCGCCGGGGCCGGCTCGATGTCTCGCGCCTGGACCCGCAGCACCTCGGACACCGCGTCCACGATGATGCCGGTCTTCACTCCCCGAATGTCCATCACCACGACGCGGGTCGCGTCCGAGTACTCCTTGTCGGCCAGGTGGACCCGCTTCCGTAGGTCGATCACCGGGAGGACGTTCCCCCGAAGGTTCACCACCCCCTCGACGAACGCCGGCACGTGCGGCACCTTGGTCACCTTCTCCAGCCGGATGATCTCCTGCACCAGCATGATGTCCACCGCGAACTCCTCGTTCGCCACCTTGAATGTCACCAGTTGCCGCTCGTCCGACTCGCCGGCTCCGCCGTCACGGTCGCCCGCCTCCGCCGTGCGGTCGGTCAGTTGTGCCATCGTCGTCGCCTCCGACTGGGTGACCAGATTGTCCACGCAGAGCAGCATGATGAGCCGCTTGCCGTCGTCCAGCTTGGCGATGCCGCGGAGGCGATTGCGGCCGGGGCCGTCCCCCGCGACGATCGCCGGGGTCGCCTCGACCGTCCCCCGCGGGGCCTGGAGCACCTGGTTGACGGCGTCCACCCGGAGGGCGAGGGCCGTCCCGTTCACGCTCACCACCAGGCACCGCTCGTCGTCTCGCCGGGCAATGCCGGCGTACAGCTTCTCGAACAGCCCGGCGAGCCGGGCGTTCGCTTGCCGAAGGGGGCCGTCGGCCTCGGCCCGGGCAGCGGCGGCGTCTCCGGCTTCCAGCAGCCCGCCGGCCGCCCGTAGGTGGATGACCGCCTCCTTCACCGCCTCGTGAACGGGGGCCAAGAGCATCCGCAGCAGCCGGTCGCTGCTGGCGAACCCTTCCTGCCACCGCTCGAACTCCCGGTACATGCGGAGTTGCCCGCGGTTGAACGGCTGACCCCCGGCGAGGGCATCGCGGAGGTTTTCGACGGCACCGGTGTGCAGTTGTTCGAACCCCCGCACCCGCCCGCAGAACGCCTCCAACTCGTCCTTCAGCGGGCGGAACCCGAACATCGTCCGCAGGTCCACCACCGGCAGGATGCGGTTCCGCAGGCTGGCGATGCCGACCACCCCGGCCGGGGCGTTCGGGACGGTGCTGACGGCCGGTACCCGGATGATCTCCTGCACCTCCACGATGGGGATGCCGTACTCCTCCTCGCCGATGCGGAAGGTGACGAGGTGTTCGTACTCTTCGGCCGGCGTGTCGGCGGCGGGCCGCTCCGCGGTCGGGGCCTCGGCAGGGGCGGGATCCGCGGCGTCCGCCGGGGTGCCCGCGACGTCGAGGATGGCGTTGTGGTCGAGCAGCAGCACCAACCGCTGCCCGCCGTTCAGCTTCACCACCCCTTTCAAGAAGCGGCCGTCCACGTTCTGCACCGCAGCCGGGGCGTCTTCGACGTCCTTCCGCTTGACGTGCATGACCTCCCGAACGGCGTCCACGATCAGCCCCGTCGGGTGGCCGTTCAGTTCGACGACGACGACCCGGTTGTTGTCCGCACGATCGTCCCCCGGCAGCCCGAACCGGGCCCGTGAGTTGACGATCGGTAGCAGGTTGCCGCGGAGGTTGGCGACCCCCTCCACGTACCCTGGGGCGCGGGGTACGGGGGTGATCCTCGGCAGCCGCACGATCTCTTGAACGGCGTTGATGTCCAGCCCGAACTCGACCCCGCCGAGCACGCAGGTGACCAGTTCGAGGTCCTCGTTCAGCGCCGACCCGGACGGATCGGCGGTCTTGTGTTCCGACATGGCGTTTCCTCGTGGGGGACAGGGGGAATTAGTTCTGCAACTCGTCGCCCAGCGCCGAGATCTCCTCGACCGCCCCGGACAACTCTTCCATCCCCTTCGCCGCCTGCCTGGCGGCGGAGGCGGCCTCGGCGGCCACCCCGCTCCCCTCCTCGGCCGCCTTGGCGATCTGCTGGACCGCCGCGGCGGCCGTCTGGATGGCCAGCAGCGCCTGGTCCTGCCCGGTCTTGATTTCCGTCACCCCGCGCCGCACGTCGTCGAAGTCGGCAGCGATCCGCTCCAGGTCGGCGGTCGTCTTCTTCGCTTTCGGCACCTCGGCGGCGGCGTCCCGGCCGGCCGCCGCGATGTCACCGGCGACGGCCACGATCTGCTGCTGGATGTTCCGCACCAGGTCCTTGATCTTGTCCGCGTTCTCGCTCGACTCGCCGGCCAGGTTGCGGACGTCGGCGGCGACGACGGCGAACCCGCGGCCGTACTCGCCGGCGCGGGCCGCCTCAATCCCGCCGTTCACCGCGAGCAGGTTCGTCTGGATGGTGACGTTGACGATGGCGTCCACGATCTTGTCGATCATCCGGGTGCGGCCTTCGAGCGCCTTGATGCTGGCCGCCGACTTGACCGACGACTCGGCCGCTTCATTGATCCCGCGGACCATCGCCTCCACCCCGGCCTTGTTCTCGGCCAGCAGCTTGACCAGCAAGTCGGCCTGGTCCATCGAATCGGTCGCCTTCTGCTGCATCGACCGGGCGGCCGACTCGATCTGCTTGGCCGCCGCCCCACACTGGCTGGTCGCGCCGGCCTGAACTTCCGCCCCCTTGGCAATCTGCTGGATGGCCGCCATGATCTGCCCGGACGCCGCGTTCACCTCCTGGACGGTGGCCGACAACTCCTCGGCCGCCGCCGCTAGCTCCTCGCTCGACTTCGTCGAGTTGGTCGAGGTCTTCAGGTCTTCGGCCATCCCACTCAAGCTGTCCGCCCCCTTGCTCATCTCCTCCAGCGCCTTGCCCTGCTCGCCGACCGCCTTGCTCGCCTCCTCGGCGGCCGCGCTCGCCTCCTCGGCCGCGCTCGCCACGGCCTGCGTCCCCTGTTGGAACTGCTCGGCCCCGGTCGCCGCCTCCTTGGCGTTCTCGTTGATCGCCGCGCACCCTCGTTGGATTTCCGCGGTGTCGGCGGTCACCCGCTTCAGGTCGGACGTGATCTTCTTCGCCTTCTCGACCTCTTCGGCCGCGGCCTTGCCGGCTTTTTCCACGTCGGCCGCCACGAGTTTCACGTCGGCCTGGATCTTCTCCACCAGGTCGCGGATGCTGCGGGCCGACTTCTCGCTCGTCTCGGCCAGGTTCCGCACCTCGTCGGCGACGACCGCGCGGCCATCGCGGCCGGCCGTCCCGTCGTGGTCGAATGCGAGGACCTACCCTTCCTCTCGACGGCGGTCGTGCAAGTCCTGATTGCGCTGCGACGAGCCTGCCGGGGCCGGGGGCTCTCGCTCACCGTCAGCGGAGTCCAGGACACCGCTATCGCGTACCTTCGGTTGGCGGGGCTGGAAGACGTCCTCTCTGCGTAGCTGCCCCCGAACCGTTCTTTCCCAACGTGCGAGACCATGCCAAACACCCACGCCACGGCTGTCGCGAGCGCGACCGACCCCGCCGAATACGGGCTGGTCCTCGATGTCCTCTCCGCCCAGATCGGGGCGACGGCGGCTCACATCGAGGACTCGGTGACGCGGGTGTGCGGGAGCTTCGCGAGCATCGCCCGGCGGACGAAGGAGAGCGCCGCCCACGCCGCCGGCGGGGCGGGTGATGCCGGCGCGCTCGCCACCGCTCAGGCGACCATCGCCGCGCTGCTCGGGCGGATGGATCAGGTGCAGCGGGCGGCCGAGGAGTCGGTCGAGACGCTGCGGCGGATCGAAGCGATCAGCGACCGGGTGAACCGCATCCAGCGGTCGCTTGAGGAGGTTGATCTGGTCGCGCACACGCTCAAGATGCTCGCGCTGAACGCCCGCATCGAGGCGGCCCGAGCCGGCGCTCACGGCCGCGCGTTCGGGGTCGTCGCGTCCGAGACTGGGGACCTCGCGACGGCCGTCCGGGCGACCGCCAAGTCGGTTCGCGGGATGGTCGAAAGCCTGTGGACGGAAGTTCAGGACAGCACGAAGCGGATGCGGGCGGGGCTAATCATGGACCAGTCGGCGGACGAGATCCGCCGCGCCGCCGATCAGAGCCGCGAGGAGGGCGCACGCGCGTTGGAATCCCTTACCCGCGCGAACGCCGACATGCAGGCGCTGGTGGCCGAGGCGGCGGCGAACTCGGCCCGGCTGGCCGACGACATCAGCGAAGCGATGACCGCCCTCCAGTTTCAGGACTCGGTGAGCCAGCAACTGGAACACGTGCGGGCGGCGCTGGACGAAGCCGGCGACGGCCTCGCGGGCGACGGCGGCGACGCCGCCGACCTGCTGGACCGCCTCCGGGCGCGGGCCACCATGGACTCCGAGCGGCAGGTCCTCGACCGCCTCACGAACCGCTCCCCCTCGGCCGCCGGGAGTGCCCCCAACTCGATCGAACTCTTTTAAGGAGCACAGGTATGGCGAAGACCGCACTGGTGATCGACGACTCGCTCACCTTCCGACAGATGCTGACGCTGGCCCTGACCGATGCCAAATTTACCGTCACCGAGGCCGTCAACGGGCAGGACGCACTGGACAAGTTGGCGGGCAAGAAGGTGGACATCATCATCTCCGACGTGAACATGCCGGTGATGGACGGCATCACTTTCGTGAAGAAGGCCCGCGCCCTGCCGCAGACGAAGACGACGCCGATCCTGATGCTCACCACCGAGTCCCAGCCGGAGGTGAAGGCTCAGGGAAAGGCGGCCGGGGCGACCGGGTGGATCGTCAAACCGTTCAACGCCGCCCAGTTGCTCAAAGTGGTGTCCGACCTCCTCCCGTAACCCGAGGCCGGCGATGCCGCACGAATCCGACGACCTGCTGAGCACCTTCCTCGACGAGGCGGACGAGCACCTCGCCGCCCTGGAGCACGGGCTCCTTAAGTGCAGCGATGGCACCCCGGACGTGGACCTGCTGAATGCGGTGTTCCGCGCCGCCCACTCGATCAAGGGCGGCAGCGGGCTGTTCGGGTTCGAGGCCATCACCCGGCTCACCCACGCGCTGGAGCAACTGCTCGACCGGCTGCGGAAGGGCCAACTCCCCGTGACGCGGGAGCGGATCGACCTGCTTCTCGCGGCGGTGGACGGGCTGACGGGCCTGCTGGCTGCCGCCCGTGACGGGTCGGCTGCGGCATCCGTCGTGCCGGCCGACACGATCCGCGAGTTGAACGATGCGGCGGGCGTGACGCAAGCGGCGGCCGTCGTCACGATCGCCGTGCTACCGCGGGCCGTCTCGAACGTGTACCGGTTGGAGGTGACTCCCGGTCCGCACCTGCTGACGAACGGCATGGACCCGTTCCTACTCCTCCGCAACCTCGGCAAGCGGGGCACCGTTCTCGCCGTTTCCGCCGACTTGGACGGCCTCCCCGATCTCGACCATCTCGTCGCGGACCGATGCTATGTGAAGTGGTCGGTCACGATCCGGAGCGACGACGGAGCGGACGACTTGCGTGCCGTCTTCCAATTCGTCGAAGAGGACTGCGGGGTCGCGGTCACGGCCGTTCCGAGCGAGGACGAGGCCACCAGCGGCACCGGCCGCGATGGTCACCGCCCGTCCGGTGTCGTGCTGGCGGAGTTCGAGGCGACACTCGCGGAACTCGTTGGATGGGCCGCGAACCGCCTCCCCGACCTTCGATCCGCCGTGGCCGGTGTGAATGCAATGTAACCGTCGGCGATTCGACCAACTCGTTCTTTGCAAAAACCTGACCCATGCAGGCGAAATTCCCCACAATCACTTCGGTTGATATGTGCAACCCCCTTCGGGATGAAGATCAACCGTGGGCTTAAGGCGGGTCATCTGCGGGTTATGTCGGCGATGTGGGTGAAGGTTCCGCCCGCTGGGATATGCGGAGTGAAGTGACAAAATCCCGAACCCGTGTCACATAGATCCCGCAAGCTGCTGTCAACCAAGAACCCTCAATTCGCAATCGTTTTCCGCAACGAGCTGTCGCGGGTGGTGTCGCCCGATCATTGAACGGCGCAGTGTGTGTGCGTACAGTACTTTATGACAACCCCACCCGCCACTTTGCCCCCGAGTCCTACGGCGGACGACCTGTCTCGCTTCTGCTCCCAGAACCCCGACTGCCCCACGCACGGGGAACGCGGGGCCGACACCC
>JBBRUO010000138.1:0-11832 GCA_038247725.1 Gemmatales bacterium | reverse complement strand
GTTGAACTAGGGGTGCGGGCCTCGGAGCCGGTCGCGGTTGGACCACGGGTGCCGGTGCTGGCGGCTTCGGGGCCGGCGGCACCAGCGTCGGCGGCTTCGGTCGAGGCAGCGGCGCGGGCGGGAGGAGCGTCGGCGGCTTCGGATTCACCGCCGGGGCAGGCGGGTTCGGTCGAGGCGTCGGCGTCGGCGGCTTCGGGGCCAGCGGTACCAGCGTCGGCGGTTTGGGTAATGGGGTCGGGTCCACGACCGGCTTCGGGGCCGGCGGCAAGAGCATCGGCGGCTTCACCCCCGGCAGGCCGAGGGGCGGCTGCGGTTGCGTGACCGGCGTCTTCGGCGGTCCTTTCGGGTTCACTTTGCCTTCCGGCCTCGTGCGAACGGGTTGCGGCAGGGCGGGCGGCACCAGCGGGTTCGTTTTCGGGGCGTCCGGCCGGTTGCCGGTCGGCCGGAGACCGGCCGGCCTGGGCGCTTCGGGCGGCGCGTTCTTCACCGGGGCCTGCGCCCGCACGGCGACCGTCTTCGGCAGGTCGAGTCTTACTGCCTGCGGCGCGTCGGTCAGTTTCGCCACGGTGCGGCCGCGATCCACCAGGCCGGTTTCCAGTCTCTGCCGCTGGGCGGCCACCTGCCGCAGGTCGCGGGCGGCGGTCTGTTCCCTCACCCGGTCGGCCTGCGGCACCGCTTGCAGCGCGGCGGCCTGGCCGGCCGGCCGCACGTCCGCCAGTCGCGTCAGCATGACGTTGTTCACGTTCGTGTTCACGACCGTGGTGTTGTTCGTCACGTTGGTGATGTTGGTCACGTTCTTGACGACGGTGTTCTGCTGCACGAGGGTGCGCGGCGGGCGGGCGAAATCGCCGTTGAACCGCCCGGCGTACAGGTCCGTCACCCCGTTCTGCCACCTCGGCTCGTGCCGGTACGCCACCGAGTAGTAGCTCCAGAGCGGGTCGTACACCGGGGCCGCCCGGCCGACGTTGACGGCGACGTTGCCCACCTGGAGGGAGACGCCGCACCAGGCCGAGAAGCCGCGACGGGCGTAAGCCGGCTCGAAGTAGTCGCCGAAGTAGTAATTGCCGTAGCCGTGGCGGACGAACATCGACCCGTACAGGCTGGTGTCGGTGACGACGTACGTCGGCGTGTACACGAACTGGGGCTGGATTCGCAGGGCCGGGCGGAAGGCGACCGGGGCGAACAGGATGCCGCGGTGGGCCAGGGTGTGGTCCCAGAAGCCGTCGATGAAGACGTACCCGGCGGGGGTCCAGCGGTAGTGGGCCGGTGCCCACACCCAGTCCGGGCGGTGTTCCACCCAGAAGCCGGGCCGCCACGCGAAGCGGTTGTGGTGCCACTGCCACACGCCGGGGGTGTAGAAGCAGGTCTCGGTCGGGGCCGGCACCGACGGGGCCAGTTCGAGCGGGGCCGGCGGCGGCGGCAGGTATTCGATCTGCGCCGGTTGCCGCGGCTGTTGCGGGTCGGTGGCGTTCCAGAACCCCTGCACCCACTGGTGACCGCCACGGACTTCACGCCACGTGCCGGGCACCCAGATGCGGCCCGGCGGCGGCTGCCGCCAGAACCCGCTGACCCAGATGAAGTCCGTCCGCTCCTCGTCCCACTGCCAGTACCCCGGAATCCACTGCACGTTGTCCCCGGCCGGCTTCTGGTCCGGGGGCAACTCCTCGACCGGGTCGGGCGGGGCCTTGGCCACGATCTCCCCGGCCTGCGGCACCTCGGCGGTGGCCGCGTACCCCTCGTGGACCGGGCCGCGGGCCAGCACTTCCACGCCGTCCGCGTCCCCGGCCGGGGGTGGAGCCTGGCCGCGCGGTGGGAATGGCTGGGGGATTTGCGCGAGGACAACCCCGGCGGAGAGCAGCGCGAGTGCGGCGGTGAGGTGGTGCCGGATCATGGGGAGGTCTCGACGGTGTGGTGGCGGGAACGCCCGCTACCCGCTGAACTCGCGCGGCGTGGGAACTTGCGCGGACGGGCGAAGCCGGGGGGGACGGCTCGACGGCCGGACGGAGCCGCAATCGCGGCCGAATCCGCGGATCGGCGGCGGTTTTCCACCCCACCGAAAGCCGCCGGGTAAAATAAGACCGTCTCCGGTGCCGCCCTCCGCCTTTCGGACCCACCCGCCATGACCGCCCGAATCGCGCCGCTCGTCCTGCTGTTGGTTTCCCTCCCGGTGTTCGCCCAGACCGGCGCGATCCGTCTGACCGAGAAGTTGGACGACCAGACCCCGTACCGGGTCGAACTGAAGACGACGCTGTCCGGAAAACTGACCGTCCCGGCGACCGAGAAAGACAAGCCGGCCGAGGTGGTGCCGGTCGCCGGGACCAGCCGGCTGGTGTACGACGAACGGCCGCTGCCGCTGGACCAATCCAAGGCGGCGCGGGCGATCCGGGTGTATCGCACCGTGGAAGTGAACCGCACCGTCGGCGACCGCGAGCAGCGGGCGGACATCCGCGAGGCCGTCCGGCGGATGGTGGTGCTGCGGTCGGACACCGGCAAGAAGGCCCCGTTCTCCCCGGACGGCCCGCTCACCCTCAACGAGATCGACGTCGTCACCAACGACCTGTTTCCGGTCGTGCTGGTGCCGGGGTTGCTGCCGGGGCGGGCGGTGAAGCCGGGTGACAAGTGGACCGCCGCCGCCGCCGCCGTCACCGACCTGACCGCCCTCGACGCCATCGACGAGGGCGGGCTGACGGTCGAGTTCGCGGCGGTCGTGACCATCGGCAACCGCCGGCACGCGAAGTTGGCCGTGTCCGGGACCGTGAAGGGGCAGAACGACGACGGCCCGACGCGGCAGAAGCTCGACGGCCTCGCGTACTTCGACCTGGAAGCCGAGCGGCTGAGCTACCTGAAGCTGACCGGCACGCACGAGCTGATCGGGAAGGACGGCCAGGTGGCCGGACGGCTCGACGGCACGTTCCTGATGACCCGCACGGCGTCGCCCAAGTTCGACGACCTGACCGCCGACGCGGTGAAGGGGTTGGACCTGTCGCCGACGCCGGACAACTCGCTGCTGCTGTACACGAACCCCGACCTCGGCGTGCAGTTCCTGTACCCGCGCCGGTGGCGGTTGGGGCTGGTGCGGGGCCGGCAGATCGCGCTGGAGGAGCCGTCCGGCGGCGGCATCTTGCTCACCCTCGAGCCGACGACCCGCCTGCCCACGGCCGACCAATACTTGCGGGAAGTGCGCGCGTCGCTGGCCAAAGACAAGACCGCCGCGACGCTCACCGACGCCCCGAAGCGGATGGCGGAGCGGCCCGTCCGGGTGGACCGGTTCGGGTTCGACGCGGAGGTGGACCGGAAGGCGGTGCGGTTGGAATACGCCGTCGCCGCGACATCCGACGGCGGGGTGTTACTGGCGGCCAAGTTGCCCGCCGCCGACAAGGAACTGCGGGCGGACGTGGAGCGGGTGCTGAAACGCCTGACGGTGACTAAAAAGATCGAGGGGAAGTAGCCGAATTTCTTCGCCCCGGAGAGCCGTCGAACGTAACTCGGGGCGGAAGCCCTGGGAAATCTTCGCACCGGAGGTGCGGATGCCGGTAGCCAGGGGTGACCGAACGGAGTGAGGGAACCCCTGGAACCGTCGGCAAATGGAACGGAGTCCCGGAGGGACGACGGAATCCGCCGCCCCTCCGGGGCTTGACGGCTGTTGGTCCGATTACCAGGGGTTCCGTCGCTTCGCTCTGTCACCCCTGGCTACCGGCATCCGCACCTCCGGTGCGAAAACATGGACGGGAGACGCACCCATGATGTTCAACTTCGAAGCGAGTTTCTCAAGTAATCGCCCGCGCGCGTTGGTGGATGGCTTCGTTCAACGCGGTTGGATCGCAGACGAGTTAAACCAGAATGTGTGCGTGGTCCGGCGCGGCGAGGCGGAACTCGTGATCGCCTTCCACCGCCGGTATCCAGGCTCGCTTTCGGTTCGCGGCCGAATCGTGAGCGAGACGACGTTGATCGATGAAATCCGACAGGCCCTGAACGATTTTCCATTCGGATACCAGGCGAGTTGGACCAACCCCGACGGAACGATGACCGAAAGAATCGTGGAAGTGATGGCGACTTTTGACGGCCCCCGTCCGTACCAACGGGAGATTGACAGCCCCTCGGGGGTGAACGGAATAAGGAACTACTGACGTGTCGAAACTCCGCATCCTGATGGTGGCGTCCGAGGTGGTCGGGTTCGCCAAGACGGGCGGGCTGGCCGACGTGGCCGGGTCGCTGCCGCGTGCCCTCGCCGCCCGCGGGCATGACGTCGCCGTGGTCATGCCCTACTACCGGGCGGTGAAGTTCGGGAAGATTGTCCCGGAGCCGCTGCCGCAAGTGCTGAGCGTCCCCGTCGGGTCGCGGACCATCCCTTGCAAGCTGCTCCGCGCGACGCTGCCGAATACCACCGTCCCAATCTACTTCCTCGACGCGCCGGAGTTCTTCGACACCGACGACGTGCATGAAGGCCGGGGTTTATATCAACAGTCGATGCCCGGCGGGTACAAGGCGGATTACGCGAACAACGCCGAGCGGTTCACCTTCTTCGGTCGGGCCGCGCTGGACGCCGCCGCCGCCGTCGGGTTCGCCCCGCACATCGTCCACGCCAACGACTGGCAGACGGGGCTGGTGCCGGTGTACCTCGCCGAGATGTATCGGGAGCGGCCGGAGTTCGCCCACACCCGCAGCGTCTACACCATCCACAACATCGCCTATCAGGGTATGTTCGGCGCGGACGTGATGCGGCTGACGAACCTGCCCGGCTGGCTGTTCAACCACACCCAGCTCGAGTTCCACGGGCACTTCAACTTCCTGAAGTCCGGCGTCGTCTTCGCGGACGCGGTGAACACTGTCAGCCCGACCTACGCGCGGGAGATTCAGACGGCCGAGTTCGGGTGCGGGCTGGAAGGGCTGCTTCAACAGAACCGCCACAAGCTGAGCGGCATCTGCAACGGCGTCGATTACGGCGTGTGGGATCCGGCCATCGACCCGCACATCCCGGAGCGGTACGACGCCGAGACGGTGTTCGAGAAGAAGCCGCTGAGCAAGGCCGAGTTGCAGCGGCGGTTCCAACTGCCCGTGGACGGCGGCACGCCGGTGCTGGGGCTGGTCGCCCGGTTGGTCAGCCAGAAGGGGGTCGATCTGGTGCTCAGCGCCGCGCCCGGCTTCCTGGACATGGGCTGCCAGCTCGTGTTCCTCGGCGACGGCGACCGCGAGTACCACGACCAGTTGCAGGAGTTCCGCGCCCGGCACCCGGATCAGGTCGGCATCCACCTCGGCTTCCACGAGCCGCTCGCGCACCTGGTGGAGGCCGGCAGCGACCTGTTCCTGATGCCCAGCCGGTACGAGCCGAGCGGGTTGAACCAGCTCTACTCGATGAAGTACGGCACCCCGCCGGTGGTGCGGGCGACGGGCGGGCTGGCCGACACGGTGGTGAACTCGACGGCGGAGAACATCGCCGGCTGCCGGGGCACCGGGTTCAGCTTCCACGACTACACCCCGCACGCGCTGTACGACACGGTGAAGTGGGCCTTGAAGTTGTACCGCGAGCAGCCGGCCGACTTTCGCAGCGTCGTCCGCACCGCGATGGCGCAGGACTGGGGCTGGCACCGCAGCGCCGGCGAGTACGAGGCGCTATACCTCAAGTTGGTGGGGTAGAAAGTTCCACGTTTCAGGTTCCAAGTTTCAAGTTGGGAACGAATGGAGGAACGAGACGTGAACGCGGCAGCAACCCGATTGATGACCGCCGAAGAGTTCTACGCCTGGGCCGAATTGCCGGAGAACGCCGAGAAGTGGCACGAACTGGACGAAGAGGTTCCGGTCCAACGCCCGGTTTCATCCGTTTGGCACGGGACGGTGTGCTGGCTGGTCACCGTTATAATCGGCCCGTACTTCATGTCTCGTTGCGGATTTCTTGCGATCCGTTGCGGGTTGCTCGTACACCGCAACCCCGACACGGCAATCGGGCCGGATGTGGCCGCGTTCGCCACGCGCCCGGCGTTCGAGAACCTTCCGCGCGGCCCGGCGATTGAGATTCCGACTTTGGTCGTCGAAGTACTTTCGCCGCCGGATCGCCTGGGGCGAACCAACCGGCGCGTGAGGGACTATCGGCGGCGGGGCGTCCCGATGATTTGGGTCGTGGACCCCGAAGACCGAACGGTGGAAGTCCACACCGCCACCGACACGGTCTTGCACGAACACGCCGAGGAACTGGTCGGCGACCCGGAGTTGCCCGGCTTCCGCTGCCCGGTGTCGGCGTTCTTCGCGTGGCCGACCGTCCCGCCCGCCGCCGCCCCGTGACTCACACGTTCCACGTCTCCGGCGGCTTCTTCTTCTTCTTCCGCTTGGGCGGTTCGGCCGGGGGCTTGGCCGGCGGTTTCTTCGCCTTCGTCGGGGGGGGCGTGACCGCCTCCGACTCGTCGGTCGGCGGCTGCTCCGACTGGCCCTCCCCCTCGTCTTCTTCCGACCACTTGGTTTCGTCCAAGTCCTCATCGTCGTGCATGCCTGTCGCCTCCGCGCGTGCCGAGGTTTCCCCTTTCGTTTTCAAGAGCAGTTTCACCGGCACCTCGGAGTACCCGAACCCGTCGCGGACGGTTTTCGTCAGGTACCGGACGTAGGTGTCGTCGAACAGGTCCGGGGCGTTCGTCACCATCACCACCGTCGGCGGGTGGGTGGCCACCTGAGTGGCGAAGTACAGTTTCGGCACGCGGTTGAACCGCACCGGCGGGCCGTTCACCGTCATCGCCTGTTTCAGCAGCCGGTTCAGTTCGCCAGTGGTCGCCCGGACGCCGGCCTGCTTCTGCAACTCCTGGCACAGGTTCAGCAGCCGGAACACGTTCCGCCCGTTCTTCGCGGTGATGAACGCGATGGGCACGTAGTCCAGCATCGGGAAGATCTTCCGCAGGTAGTCCGACCACTTCTGCGTCGGCATCATGTCGCTGGCCAGGTCCCACTTGTTGACGACGAAGATGGCCGGCTTGTGGTGCGTCAGGATGTACTCGGCGAGTTGCTTGTCCACCCGGCTGACCTTCATCCGCGGGTCGAAGAAGTGGAGCACCACGTCCGCCCGGCGGATGCTCCGCTCGGCCCGGTGCAGGCCGTAGAACTCGATGCTGTTGGCCAGGCTCTTCCGCTTCCGCACCCCGGCCGTGTCGATGGCCAGGAACGTCTTCCCGTCCCGCTCGAACCGCACGTCGATGCTGTCGCGGGTGGTGCCGGGGATCTCCGACACGATCACCCGGTCGGCCTCGGCCAGACTGTTGATGAACGTGCTTTTCCCGACGTTCCGCCGGCCGACGATGGCCACCTTCAGGTCGGTGGCGTGCGGGGCCTCGGTCGGCACCCCGTCCGGCAGCTTCTCGAAGATGGCCTGGACCAGGTCGTCCTTCCCCCGCCCGCTGTTCGCACTGACCAGGAGCGGTGGGCCGTACCCCAGGCGGTACAGGTCGCTGGCGTCGTACTCGCGGGTGTGCTCGTCCGCCTTGTTCGCGCAGAACACCACCGGCTTGTTCAGCACCCGCAGCCGCTCGGCGACGGTCTGATCCAGCGGCGTCACCCCGTCTCGGACGCTGACGAGGAACACCACCACGGACGCCTGCTCGATGGCCACCTGAATCTGGTGTTCCACGTCGGCGGTCAGGTTGTCCGAGTCCTGGATGCCCATCCCGCCGGTGTCCATCAGGTCGAAATACCGCTCGGAAATCTCCAGCGTGGTGGTGATGCGGTCGCGGGTGACGCCGGCCGTCGGATCGACGATGCTGATCCGCCGCCCGGCGAGCAGGTTGAACAGCGACGACTTGCCGACGTTCGGCCGGCCGACGATGGCGATGAGGGGCAGTTTCATGGGAAAGCCAAACCGGGTGCGCGGTGCTAATTAGCCATTGTAGCGATCCGCCGCCCCCGACCGGCCGAATCCCGCCGATTGCGCCTTCGGCTCGGAGCGGAGAAGTGGCAACCGGACGCGCTTCCCGTCAGGCGCTTCGACGGCCGGCGGCGCGGCGCACTTGCCGCAGCCCGACCCGCAACCGCCGCTGGATTTGGCGAACCACGTCCGGTACGTGCGTCGCGCCACGACCGCGACCGCGACGACGATGAGGCCGTAGACGCCGAGGAGTTGCATTTCCATGACCGTCACCCCGCGATCAGTTTGCCGAGTTGGAATGTCAATAGCGCGGCGACATAGGCCAACGCGGTCATGTATGTGAATGTGAATACCGGCCACCACCAACTGCGCGTCTCCCGGCGAATGACGGCGAGCGTACTCACGCACTGGCAGCAGAGGGCGAAGAACACCATGACCGATAGCGCCACCGGCACCCCGTACACCCCGCGCGTCGGGTGCGCCGCCCAGTCGGTTTGGATCGCCGAGCCGAGTTGCCCGCCGTCCTCTTCGTCGGTGGCGTACAGGATGTTCATGGTGCCGACGATCACCTCCCGCGCCGGGAAACTGGCCAGCGTCGCGGTACCAATCTTCCAGTCCCAGCCGAGCGGCTCGAACGCCGGCTCCATCCACCGGCCGAGTTGCCCCAGGTAGCTGTTTCGCTTCCACTCGGCCCGGATGTCGTTCACCGGCTTTAGCGCCGCCGCCCGCTCCGCCTTTGCCCGCTCCAGGGCAGCGGCCAGTTCCTTTGGCACCTCGACTTTCGACTTTACGAACGGCGCGATTTGCTCCAGCAACTCGTCCCGCTTTTCGGTCGCGGCATCCAGGGCCGGTTGTAACTGCTCTTTTAACGGTTCAATGCGGTCTTCATACTTCGTGCCCGTCGCGTCGGTATTGGGGAAGTACAACACCGTCCAGACCAGGATCATCGAAAATAGAATCAGCGTCCCGGCGCGGCGGACGAACGCCCACCCGGCATCCATCATCCGGCGGACGACCATCACCAGCGACGGCCGCTTGTACGCCGGCAGTTCCATGACGAACGTGGACGTGCCCCCCCGCAGGAGCGACCGCCGGAGAAGCAACGCCACCACCGGGGCGACGATGAAGCCGATCATGTACATCCCGAACAGCACCAGCCCCGGTAGCCAGAACGGGCGGTCCTTGGTGAAGAACGCGGCGATCAGTAGCGAGTATACCGGCAGCCGGGCGGAGCACGACATCAGCGGCGCGACCAGGATCGTCGCCAGCCGGTCGCGGCGGTTCTCGATCACCCGCGTGGCCATGATGCCCGGCACCGCGCACGCCACCGACGACAGCAGCGGGATGAACGACTTGCCGCTCAGCCCGCAGCGGCTCATGAGGCGGTCCATCAGGAAGGCGGCGCGGGTCATGTACCCGCAGTCTTCAAGGAACGCGATGGCGGCGAACAGGATCAGGATTTGCGGCAGGAACTTCAGCACCCCGCCGACGCCGGCGATGATGCCCTCGGTGAGCAGCGACCGCAGCGGGCCGGGCGACATCACGTCTTCGACTTGCCCACTGAGCCACTCCGAGCCGACATCGAACCCGTTCATCAGCGGTTCGGCCAGCACGAAGATGGATTGGAACAGCACGAACATGAGCAGGAGGAACGTGAGCGTGCCCCACAACTTGTGGATCAGCACGCGGTCGAGCGAGTCGGTCCACGTCTTCGGCCGCACGGCGGGCACGACGACGGCCTTGGCGGTCACCGCGCGGATGAACCCGTAGCGGGCTTTCGCCTCGGCGGCCGGGATCGGGCAACCGGAGTCGGCCAACCGCACGCGCGCCGCTTTCAACTGCTCCAGCAGGCCGGGGTTCGTGGCGGTGAAGTGCTGTTCGGTGGACCCGCCGACATCGAGCAGCAACCGCCGGGCGAGGAAGATCGGCGTGCCTTCTCCGAGCGTCGGGCGGAGCGCCTCGGCTTCTCGCTCCACCGCGTCGGGCAGCGGCGGCGGGGTCGGCGGCTTGCCGGTCGCTGCGGCATCGAGAATCGCGGCTTTGAGTTGGTCCAACCCGACGCCCTTGTTCGCTTGCAGTGGCACCACCGGCAGGCCGGTCTCGCGGGCGAGCGCGGCGAAGTCGATGACGGTCCCACCGGCGGCCGCCACGTCGGTCATGTTCACCGCCAGCACCACCGGCACGCCGAGTTCCATCAACTGCGTGGTCAGGTACAGGTGCCGGCCGAGGTTGGAGGCGTCCACGACGGAGACGATCACGTCCGGCGGCGGCTCGTTCGGCACGCGGCCGAGCAGCAGTTCGACCGCGACCATCTCGTCCGGGCTGCGCGCGGCGAGGCTGTAAGTGCCGGGCAGGTCGATGAGGTGCAGCGTCGTCTCGCCGGCGGCGCAGGTGCCCGTCTTCATCTCGACAGTGACGCCGGGGTAGTTGCCGACGTGCTGCCGCAGGCCGGAAAGAGCATTGAATAGGGTCGATTTCCCGGCGTTCGGGTTGCCGACCAGTGCGACGGTGAGCGGTTTCGATGGCATGAGTTATTCGCCGACGGCGGCGACGGAGATGAGGGCGGCGTCCGCCTTGCGGAGTGACAGCCGGGTGTCACCGATGCGGATTTCGATGGGGTCGCCGAGCGGGGCGGTGGTGACGAACTCGATTTCGTCCCCTTCCAAGAGGCCCATCTCGGCGAGACGCTGTATCAGTGCGGCGTTCCCGGCGACGGCCAACACCGTCGCGCGCTGACCGGGCAGCAGGTCGGAAAGGGACATCACGCCTCGACGACCGGGGAGACGAGGATTCGCGAGGACTCGCACCCGCGCAGGCACAGTTTGCAGTTCGACACTTGCAACAGGCAGGGCGAACCGGATTGCACGACTTGCAGCCGGCAGCCCTCGCGGAGGCCGAGTTCGGCGAGCCGGTGAACCCACGCCGCGTCGCCGGTGACGGCGGCGACATCGGCCCATTCACCCGGCCGCAGCATGTCGAGTGGGATCAGCATGGAAGGGAAACCCGGCGGGGTGCAACTGAGATTCAGTCTCACTACAGGAAGTGTACCGCATCAGTGCCAGATGTCAAGCGCCAACTCGGCGCGGCGTCACGCGATCAACCCGTTCGCTCGCAGGATGCCCTCGGCCCACGCCTGTTGCTCGGCGGTGAGCGGCGGGTCCGGGGGCGAGGTGTAGTCGATCACTTCCTGGCAGCGACCGGAGTCGTAGGTGCGGGTGAACAGCGGTTGCAACTCGATCTGGGCCGGCGGGTGGTCGCCGTCGAGCGGGATCGGAATGGCCGGGAGCGGATTGGCGAGCGTGATCGGCACGGCGAAGTACCGAATCCGCTCCCCGCACACGGTAATGGCGACGTGGCAATCGAAATCGCCGGCGGTGGCCCGGAGCTTCGCCAGCGGGACGGCCGTCGTGTGCGCGCCGCCACGGAGGAAGTCCAGTTCGACAAGGTGGACGCCGGCCGCCCGGCACTCGTTCTGCTTCTCCAGGTAGGCCGCCCGCCCGCTGTCCCCGCGCGCCTTATTCGACGGGCTGAGTACCTCCACGACTGTGACCAACCGCCGGCCGTCGCGCGTGCGGACTTCGAGGTAGGCTTGCTTCTGCGGCTCCGTCGCCGGCTCGTCCGCCACCGCGACGGCTCCTGGCAGGGCCAGCGCCCCGTCCCTGTCCGGGCGCGATTCGGGGTGAAAGACGCCGACATCCGGCTCCCGCCGCTGCTCGTCGTCTATCCACACCAGTTGCGTGCCCCGCGCGTAATACCCGGCGGGGAGGACGGCGTTCAACGCTTCCCGCAAGTAGGTAATGAACGCGGCGTGAAAGTCGTGGAAGTGTTCCGGCCCCTCCAGCCACGGGTCCATGCCCGGAAACGGACTCGGCATGATCGGCCCTCCGGTTCGTGTCCATCAAGATACCAGCGGCCGCCCGTTCCGACCCTGAAAGGACTTCCCGCATTCCCCCTGGAATGAAACCGAAAGGACGCCCCCTCCCGGTGTCGTCATC
>JBBRUO010000137.1:0-11945 GCA_038247725.1 Gemmatales bacterium | reverse complement strand
TCACGCCCCCGGCGTCGGGTCCGCCGCGACCGGCACGGGCAGGGTCTTGCCGCGGACGATCAGCCAGTGAATCGCCATCGGCGCGACCGACAGCGCGATGATAACGAGGGCCAGGATGTCGATGTTCTTTTCCAACTTGAAGCCGTCGCCGAAGATGCCCTTCAGTAGCGGGTCGAGCCAGAGGGTGGCGGTGTACCCGAACAGCAGCATGGAGATGATCCAGGCGACGCCGCCAATCACGTTGTAGGTGAGGAACCAGGAGTAGTTCATCTTCGCCGCGCCCGCCACCACCGGCACGAACGTCCGGGCGAACGGCATGAACCGGGCGATGATCAGCGTCTTGCCGCCGTGCCGGTCGAAGAAGCCCTTCGCCGCGACGAGGTGGTCGTGCTTGAACCACCGCGACTCCGGTCGCCTGAAGATGGCCGGCCCGCCCTTCGCCCCGACCCAGTAGCCGACGGTGTCGCCGATGACGGCCGCCACGCAGAGGATGGCCAGCAGCGGCAGGATGTCCCACCCGACGACGCGGGCGACGATGCCGACGGTGACCAGCAGCGAGTCACCGGGGAGGAAGAAGCCGACCAGCAGGCCGGTCTCGGCGAAGATGATGAGGGCGAGCACGGCGACGGCCGGCCAGTACACTTCGGGCCGCTCGAAGGTGGCCTTCCAGGCGTCCGGGTTGCCGAGGTTGGCGACGATGCCACCGAGGGTGCGGCCGGCGCGGGCGACGAAGTTGGAACCGGTCTTCGTGAGGACCAACCGCCGCACGCCGTCGCCGGTGGCGGTGATGTCGGCCGGCCGCTCCCCCTTCTCGCCGAGAACGAGCGTGAGTTCGCCCCGGACGAAGCGGGCGACGGCGGGGAAGAACGTGCCGGCGTCCGGCCCCGTGACCGCTTTGAGGTCCACGGGTTCAGTCTTTCGGGCGGCCGTCAGCAGCAGGTTGCCGGAGTACGTGGTGTCGCCGACGGTGACGGTGACGCGGCCGTCCGTGATCTCGGCCGTACCGGGGCCGGCGGTCGTGGACACGGTGTAGGTGCCGGGCAACTCGTCCGCGCCGGTGTGCGCGGCGTACAGCAACCCCGCGCCGGCGGCCAGGAACGTGACCATCAACAGCAGCAGCCATTTCACGGGGGCGTCCTCAACGGAGCAACGAACGAAAGGTGTACTCTATTTCCGGCCGGGAAAACGAAAACGGGGGGCTTTCGCCCCCCGCCGCGGTCGTCGCGCCCGCCACCCGGTGTCACTTCTTCGCCTTCTCCAGTGTGATAACCATCTCCTCCGCGCCGGCCCCCTTGAAGTCCTTCGGGCGGTCGCCCTTCTCGGTCACGGCGATCTTCAGCACGCCCTTCTCGAAGGTGAAGATGCCGGGGAACTTACTGCCCTTCTCGGGGCCGTCGTCCGGGCTGAGGTCGAAGGTGGCCGGCTTCTTCGTCCCGTCCACCGTGACCGTGGCCACCTTCTTCCCGTCGCCCGTTTCAATGGTGAACTTGTCGCCGGCGATGGTCACCCCCTTGATCCCTTCCACGGCCGCGTCGGGGGCCGGCTGGCCGCCCTTGGTCAGGGCCGTCACCTTGTAGCTGCCGGCGAGGTCTTTGAGGTCGGCGGCCACCACGACCGCGGACGCGGCGGCGAACACGGCCACCGCGAGGAACGCGCGCTTCATGTCTGGAACTCCTGGGGTTGGGAACGGATACCGGGGAACGTCGATCAGGCCGGCGTCACTTCTTGTCCTTCGGCTCGGCCGCCTTCTCCAGCACCATCGTGATGATCCGGTCGCCGGTGGCGGTCACGTCCTTCGGGCGGTCGGCCGGCTTGTCCGACTCGACGAGGCAGAAGGTCAGGGTCTTCCCGTCCAGTTTGTACACGCCAACCATGTGCGGGCCGCCCTCTTTGCCGGGTTCGGTGAAGTCCACCGCCGGCGGTGCCAGTTTCAGGACCAGCGGGTCTTCCTTCCCGCCGTCGCCGCTGACGGCGATCAGTTTGCCGTCACGGATGACGAACGATTCGCGGTCTTTCTCCGCCTTCGTCATCTGCTTGCCGGCGACGGTCATGCTGACGAGGGTGTATTTGCCTTCGAGTGCCTTGAGCGCCTTGGCCGCGTCGTCTTGGGCGGCGGCGGGCAGCGCGAACGCGAACAGCAGGGCGACGGGCGCGAACCGGGTCATGGGTGTGGCTCGAAGTGGTGGGAACGGGGGACGAGCGAAGACGGTCACTGCGGAGTCTTCTTCGGCTGCTCTTTCTTGACCAGCACCATCTTCCGCAGGCCGTCGCCGGTGGAGAAGTCGGTCGGCCGCGGGCCAGTGTCCGAGAAGACGATGGTCAGTTCGCCCTTCTCGACCTTGTACAGGCCGAGTTTCGCCTTCTCGCCCTCCTTCGTCACGATGTCGATGGTGGCCGGCGTCATCGTCGCGTCGATGGTGAATTTGGCCGGGGCGTCGTTCTTGGCCGAGCGAACGGTGATGGTGCCGTCCTTGATGTCCACCCCGGTGACTGGTTTGGTCACCTCGGCGGGGGCCGGCTTGCCGTCGAAGTTGACTTCCTGGAGGGTGTAACTGCCGTTCAGCGCCTTGGCCGCCGCCGGGGCGTCTTTCGGCTGGGCGAGGGCCGGCACCGCCAGTGCCACTACCGCCACCGCCGCGAGCAATCGGGTCATGTGTCACCTGGGGTTACGGAGCCGCCCCGCGCGGGGGATCGCCCGCCGCGCCGGCACGTCGGCACAGTATACGGCGACAACCGGCCGCGTCACTTCTTCTTGGCGGAGAGGGTGGCTTCGATTCGGTCCGGGTTCTTGTGCAGGTAGCGGGCGACACCGGAAAAGAAAAAGAGGAGTTGCTCGGCCCCTTCCTCGGCCATTTTCGGGGCGTTCGCCCCCATCACCCGGAGGGCGGCGGTGGCCAGCCGGCTGTCGGACAGCATGTAGACGTGAACCGTCGGCTTGAAGGTGGCCGCGCCGGTCTTCGGGTCCGCGAGGACGCGGGGGGCGTGTAGTACCGCCACCGCCCGCACGGGCACCGCCGGCAGCAGCGCCCCGGCCTTCATCTTCCCGGTGGCGTACCAGACGACCCCGTTCTCGAACCGGCCGACGGCCTGCCACGCCAGTTCGCTGCCCTTCTCGTCGGTCCAGTAGAACTGCCCCTTCCCGAGGGCGGTGATGTCCACGCACGGCACGTCCATCCGCTGCCACCCGACGGCGGTGCGGTCCGGGTGGTCGATCAGCCAGTCGTACACCTTCGGGTGGGCGACGAACTCCTCGTCGGTGCCCTTCGCCGCCAGGGTCGGGGCCTTGATGACTTGGGCCACCTGCTCGCGGTAGTTCTCGGCGACCACCTCCAACAGGGTGGGCCGCTTCACCGGGACAGGGACGGGCACGGCGGCGGTCGGCCGCGGCGGGTCGGCGGCCGCCAGCGCGGTCGCGCAGAACACCGCGGCGGCGACCGTCATTCGCGAACGCAGGGAGACCAACGGGCACCCGTGCCACGGAGGGGGAAATCCGTTCCGACGCCGGGTATCATCGACCCGCGCGGCGGCGGCGGTTGAGTCAAACCGGGTGACGCGGGGAGGGGGGGCAGGGCGGATTTCGCGTAAGCCGGTGGCGGTCGTCCGTGCGCGAAGTTGTCGTGAAGGTCGCCTGCCAGCCTGATTTTCCGCTTGACGCGCGGTTGGGCGGGCGCGTATCTTTCCACCATCGCGGGTGGGACCATTCCGCCGGCGATGGATGCCGACCCACCACCGGAGCCGACACCGTGTTCACCCGTTTCCTCGGTCTGTCCTCCAAGTCTTCCCAAAGCGCCCCCCCCCGCCCAGCTTCCGCGACGGAAGTCGCGGTTGCGGCTTGAGATGCTGGAAGCCCGCGACGTGCCGGCCGCGTTCTACTGGAACCCACTCGCCGGCAGCGACCTTCTCGCCAGCACCGCGACCAACTGGGTGGACGGCTCCGGCATCCGCGCCATGACTGCCCCCGGTGCGGCCGACGACCTGTACTTCACCGGGGTCGAGATCCCCGTGACTTCGACGGAATCGCTCATCTTCGGCGCGGAATCGTTCGTGGTGCCTCCCGGCAGTCCACCCCCGCCTCCGCCTCCGCCACCAGTGATCGCCCAGGCCAACTGCTACATCACGTCGAGCGATCCGAACGAGTCCATCGTCCGCACCTACAACGGCGTGCATGTGATGGCCGGGTACACCGGCACCGTCGATTTCAAAGTCAGCACGTTCGTCGGGAATCTGGAGTTGCGGGGCGGGAACATCGCCCAGAACGACGCCTTCTACGCCTCCGCCGGCGGCGGACACCTCGCCGTCACCGTCCACTTCGACTGGACCGCCGGCATCCTGAACAGCAGTTCGACCGCCGGCTGGGTCCACCTCGTCGGCGCCACGGGGATCATCGATCCGGGCGACGGGAACACGGTCGGGCTGGGCAGCACGCTCTCGCTCGAAAAAAACACAAGTGACCTCGGGGCGGATGTGACTCTCGGCGACGGAACGATTCAAGGCATCGGCCTCCCAGACATCTTCGTAGGAGAGTTTTGCAAACTTCAACGACCGGCTGCCAACCTCTGGTTGAAGCTGAACCAGATTGGCAAAGTGGAGATGAATGGCGGCGAGATCACCCTCCACTGCGTTGAGAGCGATTCCTACCTGTTGATCAATGGCGGCAAAGTCATTCTGAAAGCCAACGGGACCGGGCCTGCCCTCAACACCGACACCGTTATCTTCAAGGGGCGAATCGGTGCCCAGGGGCCATCCGTGAAGATCGACGGCGGCACCCTCGAACTCCAATGCGGTGTCACCCTCAAGGCGAACTTCGGGTTCGAGATGGCCAACGGTGCGCTCGTGACTCGTCCGACGACCATCGCGGGCGGGAACAACATCTCGCTGATTCGAGCCGACGCCAAGATCAGTGGCGGTGACATCTCCATCGGCAAACCGGTGGAAGGGAATCCCGTCTACGCCACGTTAACCGTGGACGGAGATGTCACGTGGACCGGTGGCACCTATCGGCCGTATATTAACTCGACTTCGAACACGTTCGAAGCGACGACGTGGAAGGCGTCCAGCACCTTCTACACCACGAATGGTGCCACGATCACCCCAGACGTACAGGGTGCTGGAAACCCGCTGGGGAAAACCTGGATCGTCATCGAAGCCAATAAAATTCAAGGCACGGGTGATCCCTCGGCAGGCATCAACTGGACCGTCACCAAGGAAGGCAACCCGACAAAGAAGATGGGCGTCAAGGGAACGTAGACGAGACGAAACACGTCATGCGCTGCCGACCGGATGACCGGTTCGTGTGCTTCATCCCGCAACCACTACGAGGTCCGGAAGATGCGGATGCAATTCGCCTTCGCCTGCTCAGCCCTCCTGGGTACTTGGGCCACGGCTCCTTGCCAACCACCCGTGGCACCGCGTCCGACCCGGGTTCTGAAGGCCGACGAGAAGTTCCAGTTCCTCCAGGGCGACATCATCGCCCTCGACGCGAACACGGTGACGGTCGGCCCCGGCTTGGGCTGGAACAAGTTGCAGAACGTCCCGGTCAAGTTGCCGTTTCACACCGTTCTACAGAATGGCAACGTTCACGACTTCAGCTTCGACGGGCGTGCGTACCGCAAATCCGACCTGCGGGTTGGGGACAACGTGTGCATCGAGATCGTCAAGGACAACGGGAACGACTTCTGCGCGGAGTTGACAATCCGGAAACGGCCGGGCGGGCTGGTTCCGCCGAGCGTTCGCTTCCGTGAGAGCACTAACTGGAGGTGGCCGCCATATCATATTCAAATGAACATATACAATCTGATCGAGGATGGCGTACCGATTCCCGAATGGGTTCGAAGCTTGACTGGCAATTCATCCCCGATCCAATCGCTTCCAACCCCACCTATCCCCGACCGCATTCCGCCGGCGAAGAAGTAACCCCTCCCGAACCCCGGCTGCCACTCACCCGAAGAGCGACGCCGGGCGGATGGCGGTCGTTCCCTGACGCACCTGGGCGACGGTCGGGAGGCGCTTCGCGTACTCGTAGTAGCCGGCCAGCTTGAACTTCTTGGCGGTGTTGCCGCTGGACATGAACCGGATGCCGCCGAACACCTCCCGCTCCGGCGGCCGCGGCGGGTCGGCGGCCGCCAGCGCGGTCGCGCAGAACACCGCGGCGGCGACCGTCATTCGCGAACGCAGGGAGACCATCGGGCACCCGTGCCACGGAGGGGGAAATCCGTTCCGACGCCGGGTATCATCGACCCGCGCGGCGGCGGCGGTTGAGTCAAACCGGGTGACGCGGGGAGGGGGGGCAGGGCGGATTTCGCGTAAGCCGGTCGGCGGTGGTGGGGTATTCTCGACACATCGGCGGACGACTCGCCTGGCTCGCCGCTCCCACTTCACCGAGATCGCCGTCATGACCCGGCTCGCTACTCCGGTCCTCATTGCCCTGTTTCCCCTCGCCGCCGCCGCCGCCGACTGGCCGCAGTGGCTGGGGCCGACTCGCGACGGGGTCTGGGCCGAGGCCGGGGTGACGGAGAAGTTTCCCGCCGGCGGGCCGAAGAAACTGTGGGAAGTGCCGGCCCTCGGCGGGTACTCCGGGGTGGCCGTGGTCGGCGGGAAGGTGTTCCTCCACGAGTACCACCGGACGGCCGGCAACCCGCAGAACGACCCGAGTTTGCGCCCGAAGCTGGTGGGCGAGGAGCGGGTGCGGTGCCTGGACTCCGCCACCGGCAAGGAGCTGTGGAAACACGCCTACACCTGCCCGTATGCCGTCAGCTACCCGTGCGGCCCCCGCTGCACCCCGACGGTGGCCGACGGCCACGTGTACACCCTCGGCACGATGGGCTGCCTGTTGTGCCTGGACGCCAAGACCGGTAAGGTGGTGTGGCAAACGGACTTCACCAAGGACCTCCACGCGCCGACCCCGAACTGGGGGTTCGCCGCCCACCCGCTGGTGACCGGGGACGCGGTGGTGTGCGTCGTGGGCGGGCCGGACGGGGCGGTGGCGGCGTTCGACAAACTCACCGGCAAGGTGAAGTGGCAGGCGCTGGCCGGCGAGGAGGCCGGGTACTGCCCGGTGACGCCGACGACGGTGGCCGGCAAGCCGCAACTGCTGGTGTGGCACCCAAAGGCCCTGGTCGCCCTCACCCCGGACACCGGCAAACCGGTGTGGAAGGTCAAACTGGAGCCGCTGTATCGCATGGCGATCGCGACCCCCCAGCGGCACGGCGACCACCTGTTCGTCGGCGGGTACGGCGGAGACGCCGTATTGCTCAAGTTCGAACCCGGACAGGTGGCCCCGAAAGAAGTGTGGCGGGGCGACAAGGACTTCGCCGTTCACCCGACGAACAGCACCCCGATTATCCATGGTGGCACCCTGTACGGGTGCGACTCCACGTCCGGCGGGTTGCGGGCGGTGGACCTCGCTACCGGTAAGCGGCTGTGGGAGACGTTCGCCCCGACCACCGGCAAAGACGCGGCCAAGTACGGCACCGCGTTCCTGGTCCGCAACGGCGACCGCTACTTCCTGCTGTCCGAGACCGGCGAACTCATTCTCGCCCGCCTGACGCCGGAGAAGTATCACGAGATCGGCCGGGCCAAACTGATCGAGCCGACCGGCACCGCCTTCGGCCGCCCCGTCGTCTGGGCGGCCCCGGCCTTCGCCGACCGCTGCGTCTTCGTGCGGAACGACAAGTGCGTCGCCTGTTTCGACCTGTCCGCGAAATGAGGCCGAACGGATGTCGGGACCGGAACTGCACCGCCCCGGTCCCGGTGTCCCGTCACTGAGAGACCACGCGGAGGAACGCCAGCGCCCGGCCCTTCGCGGTCAGTTTCAGCCGCAACTCCGCGCCGCCGGTGCCGGTCAGTCGGATGACGTCGTCGCCGGCCCGGACGGGCTTGGCGAACGCCTCGTCGGTCATCCGGGTCAGGTCGTCCGCGTCGATTTCCTTGAACAGTCGGAACATCTTCACGACCGACGCCTGGGCGAGCAGCATCGGCGTCTTGGCGGGTTTGGTGGCGAGCATCTTCTTCAGCCCGTCGGCGTCCTCCGCCAGGGTGACCGCGAACAGCGGGTCCGAGGTGTAAAGTTGCACGCTCTCGGCCACGAGTTTCGGGTTCGCCAGGGCCGGGCCGGAAATCGCGTGCAACTGCCCGTCGCCCACCTTCCCGATGTCGAACTTGAGCGTGGCGGCGGATGCCGGCACGGCGAGGGACAGCGCCTTGGCGATCTTCACCACCTCGTTCCCGCTCGCGGTGCGGAGGGCGGCGACGCCGCCGAACTTCCCCTTCGAGTCCGGCCCGACACCGACCACGCCGAGTTCCAGTTCCCCGGTCTTCGCCGTCGGCAGCAGCGCGTCGAACACCAGTTTCGCGGTCGCCTTGTCGTTCCCGTTGGCGTTCGCGATCAGGTTCTCCACGGCCGTGTCGATCAGCTTGTTCAGGCCGGCTTTCGTCTCGCTCGGCAGGCCGAAGTTGACGGCCACGGCGAACGCCGAATCCGTCACCGCCGTCGCCACGCCCGCCGCCGCGCTCGGCCGGTCGGCCCAACCGCCGAGGGTCTTCGCCAGCGGGGTGCCGGTCTTCGGGGTCAAGACCAGTTCGACCGCGATGTCGTCCGCCTTCGGGTCGGCGGTCAGGGCGAGTGACAGCTTCGCGCCGTCGGTCAGCACCGTCTTCAGCATGTCCGTGGCGCGGTCCGCGAGGAACGTCTGGACCGCCTTCTGGGTCGGGTCCGTCGCCGTGATGCCGTCGTTCAGTTGCAGTTCGAGTTGCCCGAAGGCGGCCGACCGCAGGTCGGCGGGGATGCGATCCGGGTACACGCTCGCGGCGAACACGGCGTCACTCTTTCCGGCGAAGAAGTCCTTCGGCGACAGCAGTTTGTCCTTGGCAATGCCGGCGGCGGAGCGGACGCCGAGGTAGGCGTACCCGTTGGCGAACCGCAGGTGAACCGACGCCGGGAAGTCCGGCACTTCCATACTGTAGGTGCCGTCGTCCTCCTTCTTCGGGTTCAGGTTCGCGCGGTCGGTGAGCAGGCCGAGGAACGCCTCCTCACTGGCCACCGGCACCATCAGCACGATGGGGCTGTCGGCGACGTTCTCGGCGACGATGACATACCCGCCGACGGGTTTGGTCAGGTCCACCCCTTCCAGCCCTTGCTTCTGGTCGGCGAACATCTTGATGATGGCCGCCACCTGCTCGGCGGTGTTCGCCTGCCCGGCCAACTCGCCGCCGTACTCGACGAGCGGGAGCAGATCGACGACCGACTTCATCCGGAACTCGATGGCCGGCTTCGCCGGTTCGGCGGCGGGCGCGACGGCCGCCGAGAACAGGGTGACCGACAACACGAGAAAGCGTTTCATGGGAGAGTCTCTCTTCGCTGGGGAAACGGACCGGGGAACTACCCACACGAGCGGAAGGGGGTTTCAAACCGCCGTGGTCGGGGCCGCGCGAGGCCGGCAGATTCGTGTCCGACGCTCGCCCCCCGCGGACTAGGAATGCGGGCATGAACACCGTGCCCCATTCCGTCTTCGTCACCGGCGGCACCGGCCTGATCGGAACCCGCCTCGTCCGCCGCTTGCTGGCCGACGGCCGCGCCGTCACCGTCCTGTCGCGGAAGCCGCTCGCCCCGGATTCCTTCGGCCCCGGCGACTTCCGCGCCGCCACCGGCGACCCGACCGAGCACGGTTCGTGGGTGGAGGCCGCGACCGCGTGCGACGCCGTCGTCCACCTCGCCGGCGAACCGATCATGGCGCACCGGTGGTCGGCGAAGTTCCTGGCGCGGGTCCGCCAGTCGCGGGTGGACAGCACGGCCCTGCTGGCCGCCACGTTGGCCGCCCACCCGCGGCGGGCCGACGGGTCGCCGAAGGTGTTCGTCTCCGGGTCGGCCGTCGGCTACTACGGGGCGGACACCGGCGACGCGGTGCGGACCGAGGACGCGCCGCCCGGCCCCGACCCGATGGCCGACATCAGCCGGGCGTGGGAGGAGGCCGCCGCGCCCGCCGCCGCCGCCGGCGTCCGCGTCTGCCACCCCCGCACCGGCATCCTCCTCGACCCGGACGGCGGCGCGCTGCCCCGGATGATGACGCCGTTCAAGTTCTTCGTCGGCGGGCGAATCGGCTCCGGCCGACAGTTTATGAGCTGGATTCACCGCGACGACATGACCGAACTGCTCCGCTTCGCGCTCGACACCGACGGCGTCACCGGCCCGTTCAACGCCACCGCCCCGTCGCCCGTGACGAACGCCGAATTCTCGAAGACCCTGGGGCGGGTGCTGCGGCGACCGTGCTGGCTGCCCGTGCCGACGTTCGCCCTGCGGGTGCTGCTGGGCAAGGTGGCCCAGGTGGTGGCGGGCGGTCAGCGGGCAGTGCCGGCGAAGGCGACGGCCGCCGGGTTCCGGTTCCGTTACGACACTCTCGAACCCGCCCTCCGCGAGCTGCTCGGCCGCCCCGCCGCGGGATGACCGCGGTATAATCCCTACAGCCGACCCGGCGATCCGCCGGTTCCCGCGCCGAGGCACCGCCGCCGGCTTCCGCGGGGCCGACGGATACGGTACTCTCGACGTGGGAATTCGCCGCTCCCCCGGCTGGTCCCTGCTCCCTCTCCGTACACCCGGTTGTGGAGGGCCTGCCATGTTCGATAGTCCCGTCTCCCCGTGGTTCGACGACGAGCCGGCCACCGCCGGCCCGCTCCTTCGCCGGTACAACGTGATCCTCCACCGGGCGACCGGCCAGCCGCTCCTGTTCGTCGTCCGCGCGGTGCGGGACCTGACCCACTTCGCCGAGGAAGAGGCGATGGCCCGCATGTGGGACGCCCACCACGCCGGCCGCGCGGTGGTGCTGGCCACGCACCTGGAGCGGGCCGAACTGTACGTCGAGCAGTTCGCCGACCGGGGGTTGGAAGCCACCCTGGAACCGGCGGGGTGACGGCCGCACCGCCCGGTGCCTTTTCCGGTCGGTGCTTGCGGGCGAGTCGCGGGTGTGTTGGAATGCCGAGATGGAACCACCACACCTCGACGAGCAGTCCGAATTCCGGCAGGACATCATCTCCGGCCGGTGGGTCATCTTCGCCCCGGAGCGGGCGCGGCGGCCGCTCGGCCAGTCGAAGCCGCCGCCGCGGCAGAACGTCGCCCGCGACGTGTGCCCGTTCTGCCCCGGCCCCGGCTTCGACACCCCGCCCCCGTCGCGGGTGTTCCCGCCCGCCGGCGACTGGCAGGTCCTCGTCTGCCCGAACAAGTTCCCGGCGGTGCGGGCCATCGCGCCGGACACGCGGGGCCTCACCCTGCGGTTGCAGTTGAACCAGCTCCCCGGTTTCGGCGTCCACGAGTTGGTGGTCGAAGGGCCGGACCACTTCACCGACCCGGCCGAGTTGACCGACGAGGTGTACCAGACGGTGCTGCTGGCGTACCGGGATCGCATCCGCACCTTCGCCGCCGACGAGCGGATGGACTACGTGTCCGTTTTCAAGAACGTCGGGGCGGAGGCCGGCGCGTCGATGGCGCACACGCACTCGCAGGTGATCGCCACGCCGTTCATCCCGAACAACATCCGCGACGAGATGGCCGGGGCCGAGGCGCACTTCGCGAAGCGGAAGACGTGCATCTTCTGCGAGATGCTCAAGGCCGGCCCGTTCGGGGTGCAGCGGTTCGTCGCCGAGTCCGAGCACTTCGTCGCCGTGTGCCCGTTCGCCCCGCGGTTCGCCTACGAGATGTGGGTGCTGCCGAAGGCGCACGCCAGCCACTACGAGGCGATCACCGACGCCGAGGCGGCGGACCTGGTGCGGCTGATGAAGCGGGTGCTGCGGGCGCTGGACGTGGCGGCGGCGGTGCCGGCGTACAACTACTACTTGCACACCGCCCCGCACCGTGCCGACGCCAGTCCGAGTTTCCACTGGCACCTGGAGATCGTCCCCCGCACTGCCCGCCCGGCCGGGTTCGAGTGGAGCACCGGCGTGTTCATCAACACCGTCCT
>JBBRUO010000136.1:0-11952 GCA_038247725.1 Gemmatales bacterium | reverse complement strand
TATAACCCGCTGTTCATCCAGCGACCGACGGTGGAGCCGGAACTGTTCCGCTCCCTGCGGCCGGTGGCCTATGATGGCGGCATCCGCAACCGCGGCGACGAACGCGCCGGGATGCCGCCTCCGCCGCCCGCCACCGTTGTGTCTGCCCCGGGCATGCCCGGCGGTGGCGGTTACCCCGGCATGCTCGGCGCGCCCAGTCCCGGGGCCGACGGCAAGGGGGCGAGCCTCCGCGCGATGGACGAGCGCCGCAAGGCCGACAAGAAGTACGCCGAGGCCCTCGGCGCGGAGATGGCCGAGAAGATGAACTTGGCGGCCGTCGATCCGGGCGCGACCACCAGCAAACTCGGCGACTCCTTCCAGTACGTCATCGATCAGCCGGTGAGCCTGGCGCGGCAGAAGTCGGCGCTGCTGCCCATCGTCGGCAAAGACATCGAGGGCACCCGCGTCAGCATCTACAACCAAGCGGTGCAAGCCAAACACCCGCTCTTGGGGTTGCGCTTCAAGAACACCACCGGGGCGAACCTGTCGCAGGGTCCGGTGACCGTGTATGAAGGTAGCACCTACGCCGGGGACGCCCGGTTTCTGGACATCTCCCCGAACGACGAGCGGATGATCGCCTTCGCCATCGACCTCGGCTGTGAAGTGATCCCGCAGAACGGCCCCGGCAGCACGACGATTACCAACGTGAAGGCCCACAAGGGCATCGTCGCCATCAGCCGCCGGCAGACGGACGAGAAGGTGTACAAGATCAGCAACAAGAGCGACAGCGCCCGCACGATGGTCATCGAACACCCGAACCGGACGAACCAGCAGTTTAAACTCGTGAACACGCCGAAGCCGGTCGAGGAGACGACGGAGTTGTGGCGGTTCGAGACGAAAGTCGAGGCCGGCAAGTCGGCCGAGTACAAGGTGACCGAAGAGAAGATGCTCGGCGAGCAACTGGTGCTGACCAACTCCGGCGACGAGCAGATCCGCTGGGTCATCAGCCTGAATGAGGCCTCGCCGGCGCTGAAGGCCAAACTCGGCGACGCGCTGAGCCTGAAGGGCAAGTGGGACGTGATCCGCCGCGAACTGCAACAGGTCCGCGCGGACACTCAGCGCATCGCCCAAGACCAGGACCGCATCCGCAAGAACCTGCGCGAGACGCCGAAGGAAGCCGAGGTGTACGCCACCTACCTGGAGAAACTCAGCGCGCAGGAGAAGGAGCTCGAGGCCCTGACGACGAAGGAGAAGAAGTGGATGGCCGACGAGTTCAAGGCGAAGAAGTCCTACGAGGACTTCCTGTACAACATCGAAGGGTAATTCAGAAATAGAAGAGCTAACCACGGAGACACAGGGACACAGAGAAGACAAGAGAGAAGGCGGACATTCTGTTTTCAGAACTCTTCTCTCTTCTTGTTTTTCTCGACGTCTCTGTGTCTCTGTGGTTGGCTCTTCTCTTCTTCAACCGCTACTTCTTCGCGTGTTCCTGGAAGAACTTCACGATCAGCTTCGGCGCGTCGGCGGCCGGGAACGTGTGGGTGCCCGGCCCGATCAGGCTGACGAAGGGCGTCCCGCCCTTCGATTCGTACATCGTCCCCGTCAACTTGCCGGCCTTCGCCCACTCCTGGCCGGTCGCCGCGCAGCCGTTGAGCTTCTTCACCCCGTCCATCATTCGCTGTTGCCACGCGAACTTCACCAGCGTGTCGGCCTCCCCGGCGACGTGCAGGCACGGCTTCGGCTTCAGGTCCGTGACGTACCGGGCGACGGCCGCACTCGGCGCGACCGCCGCGAACACGTCGCCCCGATTCGCCCACAGAAGGTACGTGAACCCGCCGCCGTTGGAATGCCCGGTGCTGTACACCCGCTTGTCGTCGGTCTTGGAGTCCTTCTTCACGGTTTTCAGCAGTTCGTCGAAGAACTTCAGGTCGCGGTCGCCGTGGTCGCCGGCCTTCGACTGCCAGCCGTTCTTCTTCCCTTCGGGGTCGGTCAGTTGGCCGGGCGTCGGCACTCCCTGCGGGTACACCACCACCGCTTCCGGCCAGGCGGTGTGAATGCCGAGGCTGCGCGACGCCTGCCGCATGTTGCCGCCGTGCCCGTGGAAGGCGAACACCAGCGGCGGCGCGGCGGACAACTTCGCCGGGGCATACACCAGGGCTTCCCGCTTCAGGTCGCCGACGGTGAGGGTGATCGTCTTCGGCTCGGGAGCGGACGGGGTGATGGCGGCGAGAAATAATGCGACACTGAACATGACGCCTCCGGGTGGAAGGGAAGGACCGCCGGAAGAACCCGCGAGATGGGATTTCGTTACGAAGCAAGACGAGGTGAGGATTCTTCCGGGTGGGTCGCTACCGCCGGGAGCGACTCTTCAAAGCACCGACTCTCGGCGAGAGCCGGCCACCCGAGAAGACATCACTTCTCCCGGCGGACGGACCACTCGGTGAGTTGTTCCAGGAGCGTGCGGCTTTCGGACGGCGGCAGGATTTCCAGCGCGGCGCGGGCGGTGCGGGCGAACTCGTCGGCCGTCCGTTTGGCGTACACCAGAGAGCCGGAGCGGATGAGCACGTCCGCCACCGCCGACCGCTTCCCGGCGTCCGCCGACCGTAACAAGTCGCGGAAGTCGTCCGCGTCCTCTGCCGGCAGGGTGTTCAGCGCGTGAATCAGCGGCAGAGTCAGTTTGCCCTGTTCCAAATCGGTGCCCAGCGTTTTCCCGGCTTTCGTCGCGTCGCCGGTGAGATCCAGCAAGTCGTCGGCGATCTGGAAGGCGATGCCGAGCGAGCGGCCGTAGGTAGCCATGCGGTCGGCGGTGTCCGCGGTCGCCCCGGAATACTGCGCCCCCAACCGCCCACAAGCTTCCGTCAGGGCGGCCGTCTTGCCGTCCACGATGGCGTAGTACTCGGCTTCGGTCAGGTGCAGGTTGCCCCGCTCGGTGATCTGCATCAACTCGCCGGCGCACACCTTGTTCGTCGCCTCGCCGATGAGCCGGCACGCGGTCTGATCCACGGTCGAGGTCAGGTGGAAGGCGTGCGTGAACAACATGTCGCCGAGGAGGATGCTGACCTTGTTCCCCCACTCGGCGTTGAACGTCGGGTGGTGCCGGCGGGTGTCGGCCTCGTCCAAAACGTCGTCGTGAACCAGCGTGGCGGTGTGGATCATCTCGACGACGGCGGCGAGCGTGTGGTGCGCGGGGGCAATCTTCCCGCACGCCTTCGCTACCAGCAGCAGCAGCGCGGGGCGGAGCCGCTTGCCGCGGTAGTGCTTCAAGTGGGCCAGCAACGGGCCGAGCGGCGAGCGGTACTTCGCCAGCGCATCGACGAGCACCCGCTCCGACGCCTCGATGTCGGCGGCGACGGGCGCGAACGCGGCGACGGCACGGGAAACGGGGGGGGCTACCACGAGGGCCATCGGCTCGGCGGCGGGAAGGGTGGTCGGCATGACGGCGGTCCCCGTGGGGGCGGGTCCGCATCGGACCCAGTTTATGAACGCCCTGCCGTGTCGTCGTCCCGCCGGAAGTCGCCGGACTTCCCGCCGGACTTTTCTTCCAGCCGCACGGCGGTGATCGTCATCCCGCGATCGACCGCCTTGCACATGTCGTACACGGTCAAGGCCGCCACGCTAACCGCAGTGAGAGCCTCCATCTCAACACCGGTGCGGCCGAAAACCCGCGCGGTGACGGCGATGCGGAGGGAACTTTCGTCCGGGAACGCGAAATTCACCTCCACCGACGTGAGCGGCAGCGGGTGGCACAGCGGAATCAGGTCGGCCGTTCGTTTCGCGGCCATGATGCCGGCCAGCCGCGCGACTTCGAGGACGTCCCCCTTCGCCAGCTCCTTGTTGCGAATGAGCGCGAGCGTGGCCGGCAGCATCCGTACCACGGCCGACGCGGTGGCGGTGCGGTGCGTCTCCGCCTTGCCGCCGACATCCACCATGCGGCTGGCCCCGGCGTCGTCGAAGTGGCTGAGGGTAGGCATGACTTTAAGCCGGGATGGGATCGAGGTAGGCGGCGAGTTCGCGGGGGATGGGCGAATCCAACTCGGCCGCGATTCTCGCCCGGATGTCGGCGTCTTGCGTGGAGTGCAACGCCTGTTGGGCGTCGGCGGCGAGGGTGGCCAGGGTGTGGCGAATTTCGTCCCGCCGTTCCTCCGCACCGTCCGGGTCTCGGAAGGTGAGCCGCAGCGTCAGATGGTCGGCGTCCTCCGTCGTCGCGTTTTCATCGTACTCGACACCGTCCCCGCCCAGGTCGCGGTCGAGTTGGTCGATGGAGCGGATGAGCATCGCGGCCAAGGCGGGCAACTTCCCGGCGTCGGTCTCCGGGTGTTTGCGGAGTTGAACCGCCAACTCAATATCGTCTTCGTCTTCCCGCTCGTCGAGTTCGGCGATGAAGGCGTCATACTCCGCCCGATGCCGCGCCCGTTCGGCTCTGTCGGCGCGGGTTTCTTCTTCGGTGCGGGCGATTTGCTCTTCGGTTCGCCGCATGATCGCGTCCGAGATCGCCTTGTTGCGGCGGATCGCCGACCGCCCCGTGAAGTAGCCGACAAGAATCATAATGCCGCACGCGACCACGTTGTACATGATCCAACCGGCGAGCGTCATGGTTTCTTTCCTCCCATGTTGCTTCTTGACCTACTTCCGAGAACGAGACAACTTCGCCTTCAGTTCCGCGACTTTGGCTTACAGTTGGGCAACGCGATGATCCTTCTCGGAGATTCGCGCGTTCTTCTCGACTATCAGTTCGGCGAAACCCTGTGCGTTCCGCGCTATCTCGGCGTCGTGCCGTTCCGTCGTCCATCGCAGAACCCACCAAACGATTGCCGCGACGACTGCAATGATTGGGAACTGCGTCCCCAAACTCTTCACTAACTCGTCTCACATTGTACCGGCCTCCCAGAGCGGTTTCGTTGGGAGTTTACCACGTTCGAGCGAACAACCGTCACGCTTCGTAACGACTTCCGGCGACCGCGCTGCGCTTTTCCCCCCGGTTGCGGTTATAATTCCACCAGTTGACGGACCACGCCCCGCGGAGTCGGCCCCATGCCCGCCGTTCTCGACCCGAAACCGGCCCCGGTCGCCAGTAAGTACGACGACGCCGTCCGCACGACGCTCGCCCACACCGGCCGAAAGATTCGGGCCAACGACGCCCTCACCGGCGGGCTGATCGTCGCCGCCGTCGCGCTGTCCTACGCCGTCGCCGTGGTGCTGCTCGACCGCTGGCTCGACCTCCCCGCGTGGTCCCGGCAACTCGGCCTCGTCGGGTTGCTCGCCGTCGTCGGCGCGGCCGGCTGGTACCTGGTCGCCCGCCCGCTCCGCCGCATCGTGAACCCCCGGTACGTCGCCCGGCAGGTCGAAGGGACCATTGCCGACCCGAAGAACGCCGTCATTAACTGGGTAGACCTGCAAGAGCGAGAGATCCCCGGCTCGGTGCGGTCGGCCCTCGGCCAGAAGGCCGCCGCCGGCCTCGCCGAGTCCGACCCGGCCAACGCCGTGGCGTCCAGCCGCATGGCCTGGGCCGGCGGGGCGGTGGCGATTCTCGTTGGCGTGCTAGCCGTGCTGTTCCTGATCTTCAAGTCGCAGTTCCTGTCGCTGCTCGGCCGCGCCTTCAACCCGTTCACCGACCGGGCCATCGTCACTCGCACCACCATCGAGTTGATCGAGCCGACCGGCGACCTGACCATCACCGACGGCCAGCAGATCGGCTTCGCCGTCCGCGTGACCGGCAACATCCCGGTCATTGGCAGTCCGCAGCAGGTGCGGTTGAAAGTGCGATACGCCCAGGATGCCACCCCCTACGACGAATACCCGCTGGAGAAGGGCGACACCATCCGCGACTATTCGTTCGTGGCCGGGCGGTCGGTCCTCCAGAACGGCTTCTGGTACCGCGTCGCGGCCGGCGACGCCGAGACGCCGGAGTACCGTGTCACCGTCCGCGCCCGGCCCATGATCCAGACCTTCGAGGCGAAGTACGAGTACCCCGAATACCTGCGGCTGAAGCCGGACATCGGCAAACCCAACGAGCCGCGGCTCGACGGCTTTCGCGGCACGAACGTCACGCTGACGGTGAAGACCAACCGCACCCTCAAGACCGGCGTCATGACCACCGACCTCGGCGGCCAGGAAACGCCAATCACCGGCGAGGTCGTCGGTGACGCCAAGGATTCGCTGCAATTCAAGCTGACGCTGCAAGACAAGGGCACCTACACGATCCGCTTCACCAGCACCGAGGGCGAGGACAGCGGCGAGACCGTGCCGTATCCCATCGACGTGTCCGTCGATCAGCCGCCGACCGTTGCCGTCCTGAAACCGGAGCAGGAAGAGATCGTCCTGCCGACGAACGGTCTGCTCGAAGTGGACGCCCTGATCGGCGACGACCACGGCATCGCGTCGGCGGCGCTGCGGTTCAAGATCGCCGGCGGCCCGGCCATCGCCCCCAAGCCGTTCCGCGACGGCAAGTCCTTCCTGCGGGAAACCGACAACAGCTTCCCCACGAGCCTGGACTACAAGGACTCGGTGAAACTCGATGCCCTGAAGGGGGCCGACGGCAAGCCGGTCGAGTTGAAGCCGGACACGGTGCTGGAATACTGGGTCGAGGCGACCGACAACTGCACCGTCCCGGCCGCGAACGTCGGCAAGTCGAACGTGCAGCGGGTGCGCCTGACCAAGCCCGAAATGGAGCCGATGAAACGGCAGGAGCAGCAACAGAAGCAGGAACAGCGGAAGGGCGAGGAACAGCAGAACAACCAGCAACAGGATCAGAAGAACAAGTCGGAGAAGCGCGACCCCGAACAGCCCCAGAACCGCGAGAAAGATCCGAACCAGGGCGAGAAAGGCGAGCCAGGCAAAGGCGAACCGGGCGGGAAGAGCGGGGAGCCAGACCCGACCAAGCCGCCGGAGACAGACCCGACGGCGAAGCCCGACCCGATGGGCGGAGGCACCGGCGAGCAAGACCCGACGGCCAAACCGCCGGAGCCGAACCCGGCCGATGAGGAAGCGCGGAAGAAGGCCGAGGAGCTTCAGAACAAGATCGACGAGCAGCAGAAGCAGCCGGGTCAGGGGAAGGGCGACCCGAACCAGGACCGGAAGAACATGCCGGAGGAGAAGCCGGCCGAGGGCAAGCCCGGCGACATGAACCAGGCGGGTCAGGACGACGCGGCCGGGAACAAGACGGAACCCAAGCCGGGGGAAGACCCGAACGGTGGCGGCGAGGCCAAGGGCGGTGACGTTCAACAGCCGAACAAGGCTGAGCAGAAGCCGGAGCCGAAACCGGGCGAAGACCCGAACGGCGGCGACCCGAAGGAGCAACCGAAGCAGGGGCCGAAGCCGGACGACCAGACCGGCGCGGGCCACGAGAAGAGCAGCGCGCCGCAACCCGGTCAGGCCGAACCGCCGCCACTGAAGCCCGGCGAGAAGCCCCGCGACACCGACGGGGCCGGCGGCAAAGGGTCGGGCGAACCGAAGCCCGATCCGATGAACCCGATGAAGCCGGACCAGGAGCCGGGCGCGAAGGAAGGCCCGCAGAACGCCGGCCAGGGCAAGCCGAGCGGCGACGTGAACCGGGCCGAGCAGAAGCAGCCGCAACCCGGTCAGCCGGGGAGCGACCCGAACGCGGAGCCGAAACCGGGGCAGGACACCACCCCCGGCGACGCCCGCGGCAAAGACCCGGTGAAGGAAGCTGCGGGCAAGCCCGACCCGAACAAGGGTCAGCCGACGGGCGCGAAGCCGGAACCGGCCGAAGGCAAGGAGCCGCCCAAGGACGCCGGCGGTCAGCCGATGAAACCCGAAGACAGGCCCGGCGAAGGCAAGGGCGCGGGCGATCAGGCTGACCCGATGGCCAAGCCCGTCGAGAAGGGCGAGCAGAAGCCGACCAAGCCCCAGCCGGGGAACGGCGGCGGCAAACCCGACGCCGCGAAGCGAAAGGAGATCGAGGACGCCGTGAAAGACCTCGGCTCGGACGACCAGGCCAAGCGCGACGCCGCCAAGGAGAAACTCGACCAGACCGTCGGCCCGGACGCCCGCAAGAAGGCCGAAGACATCGTCGAGGACATGAAGTCCGGTGACCCGAAGCGGCAGGCGGACGCCAAGAAGAAGCTCGACGAGATGGCCAAGCAGGCCGGCCAGAAGGGGGAACCCGGCCAGGGCGGGGAGGAGAAGCCGCGCGACCTGACTGCCGACGAGAAGGAGAAGCTGAAGGAGGCCGCCAAGGACTTGACCAACCCCGACGACGCCAAACGGCAGGCGGCCGAGAAGAAGGCCGACGACCTCATCGGCAAGGACCAGCGCGAGAAACTGCAACAGCAGGTGAAGGACTTCGAGAAGAACGTCCAGGACCTCGGCTCGGACGACAAGGCGACGCGCGACGCGGCCAAAGAGAAGCTCGACCAGACCGTCGGCGAGGATGTCCGCAAGAAGGCCGAACAGGTCGCCGCCGACAAGAAGGCGGCCGACGAGAAGACGCGGGCGGACGCCAAGAAGCGAGAGGAAGAGCTAGCCAAGGAGCAGGCCGGGCAGAAGGCGAACGACCCGAACGCGAAGCCGCGCGAACTCACCGAGGCGGAGAAGCAGGAACTCGCCGAGGCCGCGAAAGACCTCGCCGGCGACGACGAGGCCAAGCGGAAGGAAGCCGAGAAGAAGATCGACGAGAAGATCGGCAAAGACGCCCGCGAGGAGCTTCAGAAGGACTTGAAAGACCTGAAGGGCGACGACCCCAAGAAGGCCGATGCCGCGAAGGAGAAGCTGGAGCAGATGGCGAAGGCCGCCAAGGCCCGCGAAGACAAGGAGTGGGAGTGGAAACCGGGCGGTAACCCGCCGAGGGGGCCGGACGGCAAGCCGCTGGAGGACAACCCGGAGAACCGCCTGAAGGCGGCCGAACTGCAACTGAAGACCTTCCAGGAGTACAAGGACAACCCGGAGTTTCTCAAGAAGGCGGGGTACTCCGAGGCCGAGTACGAGAAGTTCCTCAAGGGGTACGAGGACATGGTCGCCCGCCAGCGGACGGAGGTGGAGCAGGCGAAGGCGGCCGACGCCCGCAAGCCCGGCACCGACCCGAAGCGGAACCTGTCCGACGGTAGTGGCGCGAACGAGCGACTGGTCGGCCCGACCACCCTCCCCGGCGGCCCCAGCGCCGGCGGCGCGTCCGTCGCCCCGCCGGGCTTCGACAAGGCCCACAAGCGGTTCGTCGAAGAGATCCTGAAGGGCAAGCGGTAGTAACCAAAAGTTGGAAGGTAGACTGATTCCGTCCCACCTCGTCCCGCCGGGATGAGGTGGGACGGAGGAACCGACGGCTCGGCGGGCACCGCCCCGCCTCACGCGCCGCTGACGGTGTCGAGCGCTTGCCGCAGTTCGTCGTAGTTCTGCGGCCGCTCGGCCGGGTTCTTCGCCAGCATCCACCCGCACAAGTCCGACACCAGCGGCGGCACCTTCGGGTTGATCGCGTGCGCCGTCGGCGGCACCGTGTTCAGGTGATGGAAGATCATCTGGATGCGGTTCTTCCCCTCGAACGGCAGCCGCCCGGTCAGCGCCTGGAAGAACGTCACGCCGAGCGAGTAGATGTCGGCCCGCAGGTCCACCACGCTGGCGTCCTTGGCCTGTTCCGGCGCGAGGTACGACGCCGTGCCCGCCAGTTCCGGGCCGGTCCGCTCGTACAGGGCCTGGAGGGCCGGCGACTTGGCCAGCCCGAAGTCGATCAGTTTCGCCGTCCCGTTCGGGCTGACCAGCACGTTGTCCGGCTTGATGTCGCGGTGAACGAGACCGGCCTGCCACACCGCGCCGAGCGCGTCGGTCACTTGCGAGAAGATGTACAGCGCCCAGTCGAGCGGCAGGTGCCCGCCGTCGCGGAGCAACTCGCCCAGCGACTGCCCGTCGATGTACTCGGTGACGAGGAACGGCCAGCGGGGGTCGAACCCGAAGTCGATGAACCGCACCACGCGGGGGTGCTTGACGCGGGCCAGCGACGCCGCCTCGGTTCGCATCTGCCGCATCGCCGCCGACCGGTCGAACACGTTCGCCCAGTTCATGATCTTCAGCGCGACCGGCGCGTCGGACCCTTCATCCCACCCGCGGAAGACGTAACACGACACGCCCGCTCCGAGTTGCTCGCGGAGGACGTATCGGTCCACCCGGTCGCCGGTCTCCGGCGGCGGGCCGACCGGGATGTGGTCCCCGTCCGGCCCGGCCTCGGCTTCGGCGACCATGCGGCGGACGTGGCCGTACGACTTCGTGTCGTCCGCCGACGCGCGGATGGTGTCGGCGGCGGGCTTGTCGGCCGCCGACAGTTCGGCGAGGTCGAGTTCGACTTCGGAGAGCGGGTGTGTGATGGGCATGGTGTTCAGGCGGCGGCGGTGTTGCCGGGGGTTAACGGTTGGAAACACGCGCGCTACGGGCGGGGAACAAGGCCGGGGCGGGAGCCACTTCAGCGAGTGCCGCGAATCCCTTGAGTTCACAAGGTATTCGCCTGATGGAGGCGGGCGACCGGGTGTGGACCCGATGACCTGACGGAATACCATGCACGCCGCGTGCCGAACGAGAAACACCCGCCGAAGATCCCGCCAGGCGGCGCGACCGTCGGCGTCCGCGCGATTCGCTCCCCACCCCGAGGCGCGGTATAACGGCACTTTGGTCGTCGATGGTTTCGGATCCCCTCCTCCAGAGCCTTTCCCGATGCGACTCTCTCTCCTCTCGCTCCTCTGCTGTTCCGCCGCCGTCGCGGCCGACCGCAAGCCGAACGTGGTCGTCATCCTCATCGACGACCTCGGCGGCCGCGACCTGGGCTGCTACGGCAGCACGTACCACAAGACGCCGCACCTGGACGCCTTCGCCAAGCAGGGCGTGAAACTGACCGACGCCTACGCCGCCTGCCCGGTCTGCTCGCCGACGCGGCTGTCCATCCTGACCGGGAAGAACCCGGCCCGGTTGAACCTGACCGACTGGCTGCCCGGTCGCCCGGATCGGCCGGACCAGAAGCTGAGCCGCCCCGTCATCCGCCAGCAGATGCCGCTGGAGGAAGTGACCCTGGCGGAGGAGTTGAAGAAAGCCGGGTACGCGACCTGCCACATCGGCAAATGGCACCTGGGTGGTAAGGGGTTCGAGCCGGAGAAGCAGGGCTTCGACATCAACATCGCCGGCGACCACACCGGCACCCCACGCAGTTACTTCGCCCCGTACCAGAACAAGCAGGGGTCGATGCCGGGCCTGGAGAACGCCCCGGACGGCGAGTACCTGACCGACCGCCTCACCGCCGAGGCCGAGAAGTTCATCACCGCCAACAGGGAGAAGCCGTTCTTCTTGTACCTCGCGCACTACGCGGTTCACACGCCGTTGCGGGCGAAGCCGGACATCAAGGCGAAATACGAGGAGCGCAAACCCGGCCAGCAGGCGAACCCGACCTACGCGGCGATGGTGGAGAGCATGGACGACAGCGTCGGCCGGGTGTTGAAGACGCTGGATGAACTGAAGTTGGCCGAGAACACGATCGTGGTGTTCACCTCGGACAACGGCGGGTTGGCGACTTCCGAAGGTTCCATCAACGGCATCCCGGCGACCAACAACAGCCCGCTCCGTGAGGGGAAAGGGTTCCTGTATGAGGGCGGCATCCGTGTGCCGATGATCTTGCGCGGGCCGGGCATCCAGAATGTGAATATCCCGATGATTACCACGGATATTATGCCGACGGTGCTGGGGTTGTGCGGAGTGAAGTCGGATGTGAAGTTTGACGGCCACGACCTGTCGGCGGCGCTGGGCGGGGCGAAGATCGACGTGCTACCTGAGTTCTTCTGGCACTACCCGCACTACGCCAACCAAGGCAGCCAGCCGAGTGGGGCGGTGCGGTCGGGCAACTGGAAACTGATCGAGTTTTACGAGACCGGCCGCAAGGAGTTGTTCGACCTGTCGAAGGACATCAGCGAGAGCCGGAACCTGGCGGCCGACAAGCCGGAGGTCGTGAAGGAGTTGGCGAAGAAACTCGCCGACTGGCGCACGGAAGTG
>JBBRUO010000135.1:0-11981 GCA_038247725.1 Gemmatales bacterium | reverse complement strand
GGCGTCTCGGCGGTCGGCAGGTACTGCTTCCGCAAGGCGTCGTTCGTGGCCAGCAGATCGACGGCCGTGGCGATGGGCAGGCGGGCGTAGGCCGCGTTCCCCGCGATGACTTCCGGCGGGTCCACCAGTGGTCGCCGTTGGGTGCCGTACTCGACGAAGTTCTCCGGACGGAGGTCTTCCGGGTAAATGTCCGGCCAGTTCCCAACCGGCGTCTGGCGGTACGACATCACATAGGGAGCCAAGTCCTTGCCGTTCACGCCGGTGTTGATCTTCGGCAGCCCGTCCAGGCGGGGTTCGCCGGACGCCTGCTGGGGCACGCCTGCCGCCGCGTCGCCACCGGCCGAGCTGATCCGCCCGAGGCGGTCGTTGATCGGCACGTCGTTGGACGCGATCGCGTTGCTCGAGTTGCTGTTCACGAACCGGAAGATGAGCGTCACGGTGGCGTAGGTGATGAGCAGCGCGAGGGCGACCGCGATCGGCACGGCAATGATGCCGCCGATGCCGAAGCGGTCCGGCTCGTGGCCGACGGCGACGCTCTTGTCCTCAAGGCCGGGCGGGGTCTCGTGGTGCCCGGACGACGCGCCGGACATCGACACCCACAATTGGGTTAGCGGATTGTCGTGCCCGTGGGGTTTATCGCTCATGGTTGCCTCGGTTGCCGGTTTCCCCCTCCCACTTGCGGGAAGGAGAGCTTAGGGGGAGGGGTGTGGCTTGCGTTCCCACTCACCCCCGAACCCTCTCCCACCAGGGGAGAGGGGAGCGAATCTCAGTGGTGGCCCCACGTCTGTATGAACCGGGCCTCGTGGTTGCTGGGCAACAGCGGCCGCTTGGCCAACTGGCCGCAGAAGAACAGCCCCCACAGGCCGCCGACACCGACGATCGCTCCGACCGCCATCGGCAGGTGGTAGACCGTCTTGTACGGGACGTTCGGCAGGATCCACCAGATCACGTCGCACCCGCACACGACGAGGAACAGCACGGCCATGATCCGCATGGCGGTCGGGTTCGTCTTCACCTCCCGCATGAGCAGGGTGACGAACGGGATCAGCCAGTGGAAGGCCATCAAGAAGTACGTCATGTACACCCAGGCGGAGACGTTCTCCTCGCCGCCGCCCCGCTTACGGTAGTACGTCAGTTCTTCCGGCAGGTTGCCGGCCCACACCAGCATGTATTGGCAGAAGCTGGCGTAGGCCCACACCATGCAGAAGCCGAGCGTCAGCGAGCCGATGTCGATGCGGAACTTGTCCTTGACGACGGCGAGCGAGTCGCCCTTCTGCGCTAGGCTGTAGAAGACCAGGGTGCAGAAGGCGAACGTGGTCAGGAACATGTTCATCCCGAACACCACGGGGAACATGCTACTCGCCCACGTCGGCTCGACCGACATCACCCACTGCGTGCAGAAGAAGGTGAGGGCCAGCACGGTGAGCAGGATGCCGGGGCCGGACAGCCCGCGGGCGTCGGCGGCGGCTTGCGGGCTGTCTTCGTCTTCCCCCTTACGGGCGAGCGTGTGGATGCGGTACGCCAGCAACCCGAGGAGGGCGAACACGGCGACGTACTGGAGGGTGAAGAACGTCGGGTTCAGGTAGTCGTGAATCTTGTGCTGGTTCTCAAGCACCGCCTCGCGGGTGGCCATGTTGTTCTCGTCCAGCATCGACTCGGCGACGACGGCCGGTTCCCCTTCCCACCCCTGGTTGGACCACCAGAACGGGGAATCCTTGCCGCCATTGATGAACAGCGACACGACGACCGGCAGGCCGAGGACGAACAGCACCGGCAGGGTCCGTAGCGACGCCTGAAACGTGCGGCGGAAGACGACGGCCCAACTCGCCAGCATCTGGAACCCGATCATGCTCAGGAGCAGCGCGCCGAACGGCAGGCTGCACCAGAACACGAACCCGCACAGGTAGGCGGTGAACAGGGTGCGGAGGCCGTGCTCCTCGTCCGCGCCGAGGTTGATCGCCCCGAGCACGCCGAACACGCCGAACCCGAGCACGGCGGCCCCGATGGCCACCTTGCGGATCGGGCCGATGTCCGGCGGGGCCGTCGGGAACGCCGGGTGCGCGTGGCCGTGGTCGTGGTCGTCGCCGTTGTGATGAATCGCGTCGGCCATTAGTGCTTCACCTCCGGCGTGGCTTCTTTCTTCTTCGCGGGCGGGTTGCCGACGGAGGCCTGCACGTCGGCGGGCAGATTCGCCTTCTCCGCCAGTTGGCTCAGTTGCAGGGCGCGGACGTAGGCCGCCACCCGCCAGCGGTCGGCCGGGTCGGGCAGTTGGGTGGCGTGGGACGCCATGCCGTTATACCCCCAGGTGATGACCTGGTAGATGTACCCGACGTTCACCTTGTCCAGGGCCATCCGCACGCCGAGCCGAGAGAACCCGCGACTGAACCCTTGCGGGTGGTCGGTGTAGTCGGGGACGGCGCCACCGCTGGCCGAATCCACCTTCATGCTCGACCAGTCCAGCGCCCCGATCACCTCGTTCGGACGGGCGGCGTTGACCACGTCATTGGCGGTCGGGTGGGCCGGGTCGCGGTGGTACGACGGCGGGCGGAGGTAGCCGCGCTCGGGGATCTTACCCATGCCGTCGCCCCTGGCCCCGTGGCACTCGGCGCAGACGGCGCGGAACAGGTACCCGCCCCGTTGCAGGTCGTGTTTGGTTATGGCGAACGGGAACGCGGCCACGAAGTTCTCGTTCGCGGTCGGCGCGCCCGGGACGGTCATCAGATCCTTCATGTCGGCGGGCACATTCGCCCCGTCGTAAGCCGGCTTGGGCGACTGCCCTTGCTCGGTCAGCCACGTCGTCAGCGGGTCGCCGGTGACGGACTGGGCGCGGTGGACGGTCCCCGGTTCGAGCGGGCGGGCCGACTGCTGGTTCGGGAACAGGGTGCTCTCTTCGTACGGCCGCAGGTACGGCTGGGTGGCCATCTTCTGCTGGCAGCCGGTAACGAGGGCGGCCGCCGCCAGGGCGGTGATCATCGTGGTCTTCATTCGGGCACCTCCGCCACGCTTTCGGGCTGCAAGCCGTTGAGGAACGCCGTCACCTTGCCGACTTCGAACTGCGGGTCGATGGCTTCGACGCACAGGAAGAAGCGGTCCTTGGTGGCCCGCTGGAACTGCGGCACGTTGAACACCGGGTGGTACGGCTGGGGCAGCCCGCACAGCACCAACAGGCCGAACAGCCCGCTCAGGCAGGCGGTCAGCACCAACAGCGCCCAGGTGATGGGGATGAACTGCGGCCAGCTCCAGAACGGCTTGCCGGCGACGCTGATGGGGTAGTCGTACACGGCGATCCAGGTCTGCATGAGCAGGCCGACGGTCGCCCCGCACACCCCGCCGAGGAACATCACGGCCCCGATCTCGGAGCGGGGGAAGCCGAGTTCGTCGGCCACCTCGCCGACGGGGTACGGGCTGTACCCGTCCATGCGGGAGTACCCGGCCTCGCGGGCCTTGCGGGTGGCCGCGATTAACTCGTCCGCCGTCTTGAATTCGGCCATCACCCCGTGGAGGGCGGCCGCGGTGGTGGGGTCGCTCACTTGGCGTTCTCCATGCACGAGTGACCGTCGCGGCCGCCCTGTTTGAACGGCAGGAATTCCCGCATCTCGGTGATCGAGATCATCGGCAGGTAGCGGAGGAACAGGCAGAACAGGGTGACGAACAGGCCGATCGAGCCGATCATCGCCGCGTAGTCCCAGATCGTCGGGGCGTACCGGCCCCACGCGCCGGGGATGTCGTCGCGGGTGAGGGTGATGACGATCACGTACCGCTCGAACCACATGCCGATGTGGACGGAGCCGGCGATGACGAACAGCAACAGCTCGTTGGTCCGCACCCGCTTGATCCACAACAGTTGCGGGATCACCGAGTTGGTCAGGAGGAGCGCCCAGTAGCTCCACCAGTACGGCCCGCTCCACATCCGCTGCATGGTGGCCGACCACTCGCGCTGGCTGTGACTGTACCACGCCATCCACACCTCCAGGAAGTACCCCCAGGTGACCAGCAGGCCGGTGGTGATCATCACCTTCGCGCACAGCTCCAGGTGCCGTGCGGTGATCAGGTCCTTCATCCCGTAGTAGTGCCGCAGCGGCACCGCCAGCCAGACGACCATGGCGAACCCGCTGAACACCGCCCCGGCGACGAAGAACGGCGGGAAGATGGTGGCGTGCCACAGGGGGACGATGGCGACGGCGAAGTCGAACGACACGATGGTGTGAACGCTGAACACCAGCGGGGTGCCGAGGCCGGCCAGCAGCAAATACAGTTTCTCGTACCGCCGCCAGTGGTACGCCGACCCCCGCCAGCCGAGCGACAGCAGGCCGTAGACGCCCCGCTGTAGGCGGTTGCGGGCGTTGTCGCGGAGGTAGGCCAAGTCGGGGATGAGGCCGACGTACCAGAACACCAGCGACACGGTGAAGTACGTGGACACCGCGAAGGCGTCCCACATCAGCGGGGACCGCGGTTGCGGCCACGCGGCGAAGTTGACCGGCACCGGGAACAGCCAGTACGCCAGCCACGGCCGTCCCATGTGGATGAGCGGGAACAGGCCGGCGCACATGACCGCGAACAGGGTCATCGCCTCGGCGAACCGGTTGATGCTGGTCCGCCACTTCTGGTGCATGAGCAGCAGGATGGCGGAGATCAGCGTGCCGGCGTGGCCGATGCCGATCCACCACACGAAGTTGACGATGGCCAGGCCCCACGCCACCGGCTGGTTGATCCCCCACACCCCGACGCCGGCGTAGAACAGGTACGCCAGCCCGAGGACGAGGGCCTGCAACAGGGCGAAGCCGAACAGGAACCACCCCCACCACGCCTTCGGGGTGGGCTGGTCGCCGATCACCACGTCGGCGATCTTGTCGCCGAGGGTGACGGTGTCGTAACTGCCGCCGATCAGCCCTTCCGGGTGCGGCGGGTACACGCCCGCGGCACCCGGAGCGGCGCTGGGAGCGGTCTCAGTCGCGGTAGCCATATTCGGGTTACGCTCCCTGCGGCAGGTTCGGGTTCGGGTTGCGGACGGCGGCCAAATAGCTCGTTCGCGGCATCGTGTTCACTTCCGCCAGCAGCCCGTAGTTGTGCGGCTCGGCCTTGGTGCGGATCACGGCGCTCCGCGGGTCGTTCAGGTCGCCGAAGGTGATGGCCTGGGTCGGGCACGCCTGCTGGCAGGCGGTCAGGATCTCGCCGTCATAAACTTTCGGCCGGCCGGTGGCGTCCGCCTCCCGCAGCGGCTCGCCGTTGGGCTTCTTCTTGTCCCACTCCCGCTCGGCCTCGATGACGGCGGCGCGGATCCGCTGGACGCAGTAGGTACACTTCTCCATCACCCCGCGCGTCCGCACGGTCACGTCCGGGTTGTTCACCAGTTTCATGCCTTCCGTCGTGTAGTCGGCGTATTGCAGGAAGTTGAACCGCCGGACCTTGTACGGGCAGTTGTTGCTGCAATACCGCGTGCCCACGCAGCGGTTGTACACCATGTCGTTCAGCCCGTCCGCGCTGTGGACGGTGGCCCCGACCGGGCACACCACCTCGCACGGGGCCTTCTCGCACTGCTGGCACGGCACCGGCTGCACGTGGACGCGGATCTCGGCCGACTTCTTGATCCGCTCCCCCCGTGCCACCGGGTCGAGGCCGCCAGCCCCGAGGTCGTCCTCCAGCACCGTCGCCGTCGGGATGCTGAAGTACCGGTCCAGGCGGATCCAGTGCATCGCCCGCCCTTTGCTCACCTGATCCTTGCCGACGACGGGGATGTTGTTCTCGGCCACGCACGCCAGGGTGCAGGCCGCGCACCCGGTGCAGGACCCCAGGTCGATGGTCATCCCCCACCGGCGGTACCCGATGTTCGCGTCCACGCCGTTCACGTGGATCGGGTTGCCGACGTACAGGCTGAGCGGCTTCAACCGCTTATCGTGGTGCCCTTCGTGCGGGTGCTCGTGGTCCGGGGCGTAGGGGTGGGTGTAGGGGGTACCGGCGTCGGCGTTCCGCTGCTTGAGCCGTTCCGTCTCCAGCATCTCGAAGTTCTCGACCGTCCCCGGCGTCAGGGCGCGGATGTCCTGATACTCGCCCGGCGAGATGCTCGGCACCTGGGCGAACACCTTCTCATCTCGGAACTGCTCCAACGTGGCGTGGCGGACCGGGCGACGGGACTCCATCGCCCAGTGCGCCCCGGCGACGGCCAGGAAGAACCGCTCGTTCAGCCGCTTCAACTCGGCCGGGGCGTTCCACACGGCGTCGGTGCCGCGGAGCTTGTAAGCGTTGAAGCCGGGGGTGGTGGTCTTATCTTCCGGGCTGGCGACGCGGCCGGCCCGCTCGCGGCCGAAGCCCAAGTGCAGCACCACCACGTCGTCGGCCATGGCCGGCAGGATGTGGACGGCCACCTTCAGTTTGCGGCCGTTCACCGTCAACTCGGCGAGGTCGGTCTCGGTGCGGCCGCGCTCGCCGGCGGTCCAGGCGAAGCTCTGCCGGAACTGGAGCGATTCGGCGGTGGCCGGGGACACCATCGCGGCGTTGTCCCACGTCAGGTTCGTCATCGGCTTGGGCAGCTCTTGCAGCCAGCCGTTGTTCGCCTGCTTGCCGTCGAACAGCGCGGGGTCCGGGCGGAACTGGATTTCCAGCCCCTGGACGGCGGCCACCGACAGCGCCGGGTCGGCGAGCTTGTCGAGTTTCACGGCGGCGACGGCCGGGGCGGCGGGCACCGACCCTTCCAGCACCCCCGCCCGCACTGCGGACTCCCAGTAGCGGTCGAAGTCGTGCGCCGGCGCGGCGGCGGACGACTTCTTGTACTTGTCCTTGACGGCGGCGGGGAACGCCGTGTCGTCGAAGGCGGCCCGCCACGTCCCCTTGACCGCCTCCAGCCCGTCCGGCTCGCCGGTGTTCAGGATGGCGGCGAGCAGGTCGATGGCGGTCTTCCCGCCGTGCATCGGGGCGATGAGTGGCTGGATGATCGACGCAGTGCCGTCGTGCCCCCGCACGTCGCCCCAGCCTTCGAGGAAGTGGGCGGCGGGGATGTGCCAGGTGCAGTGCGGGACGGCCGTCTCGTCGGCGTACAAGCCGTGGTGGACCTTCGTCTTCACCTTCGCCATCGCCTCGGCGAAGTTCAGATCCGCCGGGGCGTCGTAGACCGGGTTGACGCCGATCAGGAACAGCGTGGACACCTTGCCGGCCGTCATGTCGGCGACAAGCGCCTTGAGGTCGGTGTTCGGCGGGGCCGGGTCGAGCGGGGCGGTGACGGCGACCGTCGTGCCGAACGCGCCAAGCGTCTCGTTGATGGCCAACGCCAGCAGGTGGGTGGCGGCCGACTGGTGCTCGCCGGCGATCACCACCGCCTTGCCTTTCTTCGCCAGAAGATCCTTGGACACCTCTTCGACCCACTTGGCAACGGCCGGCGACAGGTCCGCAGGGGCGACCGCCCCGAGGACACCGACCTTCGCGGCCACGGCGCGGGTGAACCCTTCCACCCGGCTCGGCTTCAGCGGCAGCCGGTGGTCGGCGATGCTGCCGGTGCTGGTCAGTGCCCCCTCGACGACGTACAGCCGGTTCATCCGGGCCATTTCCACGGCCTTCGCCAGGACGGTCTCGTGGGCGAAATGCTTGTGCGTGGGCTTCTTCCCGTCCTTTTTGGCCGCGTCCTCGTGCTCGTGGTGGAGCTCCTTCTCGGCGAGGATGAGGCTGAGTTTGCGGCGGGCACCGAAGTCGCGGGCGTAGCGGACGGCACCGGGGCCGGTGGTCAGGAAGTCGGCGTCGAGCGACAGGATGACATCAGCCGCGTCCAGTTTGTAATGCAGACTGGCGGGCTTGCCGGGGAAGGCGGCGGCGAGGGCGGCGGCCTCGTTCCCGCGGCCGACCGGCTCGTATCGCACCCACTTCGCCTTCGGGTACGTCTTCAGCACGTCGCCCATCAGCCGGTGGACCGTCGGCGAGGTGGTCGGCTCGGTGAGGAAGACCACGCCCGTGCCGTCCTTCCCGGCGAGTTCCGTCTTCACCGCCGCCAGGGCCTTGTCGAACGTGCTGCCGTTGCCGTTCAAGGTGACGGCCCTGGAGCGGTCCGGGTCGTGCAGCGTGAGCGGGGCGGCGAGGGCTTGGAGGTCGATGGAGCCGAGGCTGCTGGGGTGGTTCGGGTTCCCCTCGCACTTCACCGGCCGCCCTTCCAGGCTCTTCACCAGCAGGCCGAGGCCGACGCCCGACTGCTGCGGCATGGCGGTGGCGAAGAACAGCGGGACGCCGGGGATCACCTCGACCGGCTGATCGACGTACGGCACCACCTGCCGCTGCGACGCCGGCCGCAGCGACGGGTTGCACCCGGACGCTAGCGCCACCGACGCCGCCGACAGCGCGAGGAAGTTCCGCCGGCTGATCGGGTCCAGCCACGAGTCGGCGTCTTCGGGGAACTCGTCCCGCATCATTTCCTGGAACTTGGCCGAGTCCATCCACTGCTCGACGGACTGGAACAGTTCCGGTTCGGTCCGGGCGGCGGGGGCCGGCGCGGTCGGTTCGGCGGGCATGAATCGGGTCCTCGGTTCTGGTCGCCGTTTTGCTTGCTCCCCTCTCCCGCCGGGGGAGAGGGGTTGGGGGTGAGGGGGACTCTGATTCCCCTGGACGCCCTCGCCCATCTCATTCAACGTGTGAGGGACACCGTGGGTGAATTCCCACTAGCCCCCACAGCTCTGACCCTCTTCCCGCGAAAGAAGGGGGCCAGCAATTACCGGTGGCAGATGCTGCAGTTCGTCAAGATACTGTCTTCGCGGATGTTGTGCTTGGCCTTCAGGTCGCGGCCCAACTCCGCCTGACTGGAGTACGTCTTGCCCGTCTCTTTGTCCGTGTACCCGACGGCGGTGAACCGCATGTTCGTCACCTCGTCCACCGGCCGCAAGTGCCGCTCCGGGTGGCGGTGGCAGTCCAGGCACCACTCCATCAGCAGGGTCTTCGACTGGTACACCAGGTTCATCTGGTCGATCTGCCCGTGGCACGACACGCAGCCGACACCCTTGGCGACGTGGATGCTGTGGTTGAAGTACGTGTAGTGTGGGACGTTGTTCACTTTCGTCCAGGAAATCGGCGTGCCCTCCTTCCAACTGTCCCGCAGGGGCTGCAGCAGGTCGGCCGAGTTCCACATCTGCTGGTGGCAGTTCATGCACGTCTTCGTCGGCGGGAAGCCGGACGACGCCGACGTCTCGTACGCCGTGTGGCAGTACCGGCAGTCGATGCCGAGTTGACTGACGTGGTGCTTGTGGCTGAACGGGATCGGCTGCTCGACCACCTCGCGGGCACCGGTGGTGTAGTCCGACCGGAAGAAGGCGGCGGCGGTGGCCATCCCGGACACGGCCAGCAGCGGCAGCCCGAGCAGGGTGAGGCGAGCCACCACGTTCAAGCTCTTCGAAAACACCTGAGCCATTGAGCGAGTCCTCCGACGGGGGCCGGATCCAAAATCGGGTGTCTTGTTAGCCCGACGCGCGAGCGAGGGGCGTTCGCGGTCAGCCCCACGCTCGCGCGCCGGGCTAACGGCGGATGGCAATCACAGCGGCAGCGGGAACGGCGGCGGGGTGCCCTCGAACGCCATCTGCACGAACCGGAAGGCGAACACGGCCAGGCTCGCCCCGAACCCGCCCAGGAACAATGCGTACCACGCCAGGTGCGTGCCGTCCTTGCCGCCCCGCCAGCCCATGACGATCGAGATCACGGCGAAGGTGATGCCGATGCTGCTGATGAGGATGCCGAACGGGTACCACCAGAACGTCAGCGTACCCCACAAACTCAGGCAGAACGACGAGGTGGCGATCCCCCGCCGCGTGGTATGGGTGGCCGGTGTCAGCGGGATCGGCGCGGGGGCGGTGGTGGCTTCGGCCATGAGGGGATCACTTCGGTAAGCGGTCGGTCCTGCCGCGAGTGGCCCGGACGCTCGGTACGAGATTCCAGTTCTAGCAACGGCTTCTGACATGGACAGGGTATTCTTTGCAAAACCCGCGCCGCTTTCCGCCATGTCGTCCCAACTCCAACCGCAAGGCAAAAACCCGAGCAACTCAAGCGAAATCGAAAGCGTCTCGGAACCCCGCCACGGCCGGGGACCGCCACGAATTCCCATTGACGGGAATCCGGACTGGAAATCGTCTCGTGAATGGGACTACGCCCGAGTGGTGGAGACGCTCGCCGGGAACTGTTACGAAGACACGAAACCGATCGTTGCGAGCGTGGGAGGCGGTCGGCGACCACGACGCGGGTGTGTAGGTCGCGGTCGATGTTCCCCATCGGGGGACGAGGCCCGACGCCCACCTGCTGCCAAGACTGCTGCTTCGGCCGGCCGCGCCCGGTAAGTTATCCCCACCCACCCGCGAGGGCCGACCGATGATCCTGTTGCAGAGCCAGTACGTTTGCGTCGAGCAGCTCGCGTACAACGCCGACGGCAGCCGGCAGCGACTCCGGGAAAGTGGTGGTGTGGGACTTGGAGTAGGTCCGTTCCGAAAAGCCAATCACTTCGACGGAACCGCGAACACGACGGTCCGGGTCGGGCGGTCGATGCCCACCAGTCCGCCTTTCGCGGCGGGGTCGGCGGCGATCCCCTGACCGGGGAACGGGCACCGCACCGCCTCGACTAACTCCAGCTCCTTTCCGGCTTTCGGCAGCCGCAAGCGGTACAGCACCTTGAAATGGTGATGGCTAACCAGCAGCGTGTCACCGTCCCACAGGCCGCCGCTGGCGCTCATTTTGTCCCAGTCATCAACGACTTTTTTCGGGAATGACCAGCGGGCCAACTCCTTGAAGTCGCCGTCCATCTTGGCCAGGAACGTTTTGGCGTTGTCGCCTTGGTAATGAGCGAAGCAGCACCACCAGTGCTTGCCGTCGTGGACGTTCCACACGAGGCTGCCGGGCGGGTTCTTGAACTGGTGGAACGTGGTCAGCTTGTTGGTCGCCGGTTCGTACACCTTGATCTCGGATTCGTCCGGCTTCTTCGGGTAGTTCGAGTGGGCGCAGTACACCTTGCCTTTCCAGATGAACCCGCTGTTCAGGTGCTCGGCCGGCCCGTCGCTCTTCGCCAAGAGTTTGCCGGTCGCCCGGTCGCACATGGCGACGGTGCTGTTCGAAATGGCGTAGAAGTGCTTCTCGTCGGCGCACGCGGCCTGCGTGGCGTACTCGGACTTCACCGCCGACGCTTTCACCCAACCGGGTTTCAGCGGCAGATTCGATTCGGTCGGGTCGGCCGCGACGGCGAGCGCGGCCAGCAGCAGCGAAGATGCGATCATGGGAGCCTCCGGGTGAGAGACTCCCTCATGATAGTGGACGGGTGCCGCCCCGCGAGCGTGGGCGTCACCCGTGGAACGGCGGCCCAAAGCCGGCTTAGCTCGGCAGGATAACGGCGTCGATGACGTGGATCACGCCGTTGGTGCAGCCGATGTCCGTGGTGGTCACGTTGGCGGAGCCGTTCAGCTTGACCCCGCCGGTGGTGCTGATCTTCACTTCGCCGCCCTGCACCGTCGTCGCCGACTTGCCGTCCAGCTTAACCACGTCGGCGGCCATCACCTTCCCGGCCACGACGTGGTAGGTGAGGATGGCGGTCAGTTTCGGGATGTCCTTGAGCAGGGCGTCCACGGTGCCGGCCGGCAGTTTGGCGAAGGCGTCGTCGGTCGGGGCGAACACGGTGAACGGGCCGGGGCCTTTCAGGGTGTCCACCAGGCCGGCGGCGGTCAGGGCGGCGGCCAACGTCTTGAACGAGCCGGCTTCCACGGCGGTGTCGATGATGTCTTTCATGTGTGCGATTCCAGTTCGGAGTTAAGCCACTCGCCCGTATGGCGGCAGCCGCGAGTGCCGTCGGCACCACACCCGGACGTCGCGGGCGGGGTGCCTTGCGGCGACACTCGATGGCACACTGATAGGCCCGACGTCCATGAGGGAAGCGCGAATTTTCCCTTGAAAATCCAATGTAAAATCGCGGTTGCCCCGCCCCCCCGCCGTGCGGTTTTGTAGAATCGGCCCCACCCACTTTCCCCGTCGGATGCCGAGACATG
>JBBRUO010000134.1:0-11983 GCA_038247725.1 Gemmatales bacterium | reverse complement strand
CGGTGCGGATGGGCGATTACACCCTCATCGAGTTCTACGAGAATGGCCGCCGCGAGCTGTTCGACGTTGTCAAAGACCCGGGCCAGTCGCGCAATTTGAGCGACAGTCATCGCGTGGTTGCCGAGGAGTTGGCGAAGAAGTTGGCCGACTGGCGCACGGAGGTGGGGGCGAAGATGCCGACGCCGAACCCGAAGTATCTACCCTGCCCGCAGGCGAAGAACGGGAACATCCCCATGCTCGGCAAGTACGCCGACGTTCACGGTTCGATGCTGCGGTTCGAACCGCTCCCGCACAAGAACACGCTCGGCTACTGGGTGAAGAAAGAGGACTACGCGACGTGGGAGTTCACCGTCACCACGCCGGGGACGTTCGCCGTGGAAGTGGTGCAGGGGTGCGGGAAGGGCAGCGGCGGGGCGGAAGTGGAGGTGAGCGTCGGCGACTCGAAATGCACCTTCACGGTGGAAGACACGGGCGGGTTCCAGGCGTTCAAAACCCGCGACGTGGGCAAGTTGACCATCGAGAAGGCCGGGCGGCACACGCTCACCGTGAAGCCGCTCACCAAGCCCGGTCCGGCCGTCATGGACTTGCAGAAGGTGACGCTGAAGCCGGTGAAGTGACCGCGACGGGCGGAACGGGGGGAGCCAGTCCGCCCCCTTCCGTCCGGTTGACGTACACCGTGGCGGTCAGGTCACCGACCACGTTCACCGTCGTCCGGCACATGTCAAGCAACCGGTCCACGCCGAGAATCAGGAAGATGAAGTCGGCTGGCACGTTCACCGTCAATAACACCATTGCCAGCAGCGGGATCGACCCGCCCGGTACCCCGGCCGCGCCGACGGCGGTGATGACGCTCAGCCCGACGACGATGAGTTGCTGCGTCAGCGTCAGATCGAATCCGGCCACTTGGGCCAAGAACAGCACCGTCACCCCCTCAAACAGGGCGGTGCCGTTCATGTTCATGGTCGCGCCGAGTGGCAGCACGAACCCGGCCACCGGCGCGGGAATCCCCAACTCCTCTTCGGCGGCTTGAATCGAAGTTGGCAGGGTCGCACTCGACGAACTGGTGCTGAACGCCGTGACGATCACCCCGCGCACCTTACGGAAGAAGGCCAACGGTGAAGTCTTCCCGAACACTGTCAGCAAGATGGGGAAGATGATGAACATCTGGATTCCCAACCCGACCAATACGACTCCGACATACGCCCCGAGCGATTGCAGCAGGCCGAACCCGAACTGCGCGGTGTTCGTGAAGATGAGCGCGAAGACGCCATACGGTGCGATCCGCATAGCCACCCCGATGATGAACACCATCAGTTCGCCGATCGCTTCCAACACCGGCAGCATCGCGGCCGACTGATGTTTCGGAATCCGCGTCAGGCCGACGCCGATCAGCAGGGCGAAGACGATGACGCCGAGCATGTTGGATTCCGCCGCCGCCCCGATGGGGTTGCGGGGGATCATGTTCACGAACGTGTTCACGCCGAACTCCGGCGGCTTCGACTTCTCCTCCGCCTGCCCGCCGTAGGCCGCCTTCATCTGCTCGACGGTCACTTGGGGCAGGCCCTTGCCGGGTTGCACCACGTTCACGAGGGTCAGGCCGATGGCCACCGCGACGCCGGACGTGACCAAGAAGTAGCCGAAGGTGCGGGCCCCCATGCGGCCGAGGCGGGACAGGTCACCGAGCTTCGCCACCCCGACCGCCAGTGACGCGAACACCAGCGGGATGACCGTCATGATGAGCAAGTTGAGGAAGACACGGCCCAGCGGTTCGGTGACGTTGCGGATGACCCACGCGAGCCACGGTTCGCCCGACGCGAGTGCGTTGGCGGCGCACCCCGCGATCGCGCCCAGGACGAGGGCCACCAGGATGCTGCGGTGCGGGACCGTGTGTTGGGCGGACATCGACACCTCGGGTCGGCAGTGGGGATCAGCCGAATCAGTGTCCGGATCGCGTCACGACAGTCAAGCCGGTCGGTCGAACACGAGCAAATCGTGCCCGTACCACAGTTGCGGGATCCACTCGCGATGCCGCACCGTCAGCCCGCCAGCGGTGGCCCACTCGGCCACGCGGTCGGCGTACACGTAATGAATCCACTCGCGGACCATCACGAGGTCGTGCAGGCGGTTCATCCACGCCCGCCAAAGCGGACGCGGCGAGATGTCCTTGTAAAGGAACGTGCCCCCCGGCGGGACGGCGGCAACGGCTTGCTGAATCGCGGACTGCTGGGCGGCCACGGGCACGTGGTGCAACACGTCGATCATCGCCACCACGTCGAACGTCCCCGCCGGCCACGGGTCGCGGACATCGAGCCGAACAAAACGTGGGGCCGATTTCCCCTCCGCCGCGAGCCGCTTCGCCGATAGTTCCGCGACGGAGATCGCCTTGCCGCTGGAATCGAAGCCGACGGATTCGCCGAGTAGCCGGGTGTCGGCGGCGAGGGCCAACAGCAACCCCGCGCCGCAGCCGATGTCCAGCACCCGCGCGCCGGGCGGTACGAAATCCAGCAGTCGGGTGAACGGGCAGATGTACGGCCGCAGCGATTGAATCGTGCGGGTGGGGCCGGAGGCGTCGGCGTACAACCGCTTGGCGGCGGCCTTCAGGTCGCGGTTCCGGAGCGGGGCGGTGGTCGTTGTCATCTGAAATGGGCCAGGCGGGCGACACCGACGGTGACGGCGAGCAACCCCAGGATGGCCCAACTGGCGCGGTCCTTCAGGGCGAAGACGATGGGGTCGTCGTGCATCCGGCCGCGTTCGGTGTGCAGCCACAGCCGGCACACCCAAAGTAGCAACAGCGGCACGCTCGCCAACAGCACCTCCGGCGTGGCGTACACCGCCACCCCCATCGGCGACCGCACATACAGCGCCAGCACCAAAGCCGACGCGAACCCGCTGGCGATGCCGAACCGGCTGAGCAGGTCCAGGTCGCTGACCCGATACCCCCGCGCGCGGCCGTCCGCCCCGTGCTTGTCCCGCACCCGCATCAACTCCGTGACCCGCTTCAGGAAGCCGAGGCTGAGGAAGAAGAACCACGAGAAGCCGAGCAGCCACTCGGACGCCACGATGCCGGCCGCCGCCCCACCGCCGACGATGCGAATCATGTAGAAGGCGGCCAGCACGAACACGTCGATGAGTGCCAACCGCTTCAGCACGGCGGAATATGTCAGCGTCAGCGCGGCGTAGAAGGCCAGCACGAGGCCGGCGGCGAGTGAGACCGTGAACCCGATGGCGAGTCCGCCGGCCAGCAGCAGCGGCCCGCCGACCATCCCCCAACTGACGGGCAAATCCCCCGCCGCGAACGGTCGCCGCCGCTTGGTCGGGTGCTTGCGATCCGCCGCCAAGTCGAACAGGTCGTTGACGACATACAGCGACGAGGCGGTGAGCGAGAAGGCGACGAAGTACACCAGGGTGTCGAGCAGCGGGACGAGTTCGCCGTACTTGTGCGCGGCCACCAGCGGCACGAACACCAGCACGTTTTTCACCCACTGATGGACCCGCAACGCCTTCGCCCCGGCCCGTGCCAGCGGCTTCCGCCCGCCGAATTCGGCCCCCACTGTCGCTACCGCAGCCGCTTTCGCCCGCACCGCGCGGCTGCCGTTGGCGACATACGCGGTGCGGCACTCGCGCCACACGGCCATGTCGGTGGAATCATTGCCGATGTAGTCAAAGCCCTTGGCACCGAACCGCGCCACCAGTGCCGCGACTTTGTTTCGCCCGCGCAGGTTCACGGTGCCGTCGGACGCGAGGACTTCGTCGAACAGCCCGACGTGATCGGCGATCGCGCGGGCGATGCGGGCGTCGGCCGCCGTCACCAGGATGAGCACTCGGCCGGCGGCCTTCTGGCCGCGGAGGTAGTCGAGCAGGTCGTCGGTGTAGGGCAGGGCGGTCGGGTCGAGCGCCACCGCCGCGGCCATCCGGGCCTTCAGTCGGGCTTTCCCGCCGACCAACGACAGCGTCACGCCGAGCAGTTTCAACGGGGACGACGTGAGCAGCGCGGCGGCCGACTCGTACAGCGTATCGGACTTGATGAGGGTGCCGTCGAGATCGACGCACAGGGGGATCGGATCGGGCACGGCGGACGGGGTCATGGGGAACCGGGACTGGGCAGCGAAGGTCGGACAGTGTAGCCCACACCCGCGAAGTGTAGGACGAACGCCCCGGACTGGCGAACCCGCCGGTCAGGGGGTGGGGCGGAAGTGGCGGTAAGGGGCGGCGATTTCGGCCCCAATTGGCCAAGCCGAAGCGGGAAACGGCGGTCCGCCGCGCGGCTTCACCCAGGCGACGGCGAAGGGCGGCATCGGTCAGCAGTCGCGCGAGGACGCCGGCGAGCGCGGGCACAGCACCCGGCGGGTGGCCGAGCGCGTCTTGGCCATCGCGCCGCCGGCCGCCGACACCACCACCGCCCGGCCGCAACTCATCGCCTCGGCCACGGTCAGTCCGAACGGTTCCGGCCGAGTGCTGGCGTGAACCGCGATGTCGAGCGATCGGTACACCGAAACCGGGTCGTCCTGGAACGGTACCAATCCGACCCGACCCGTGTGAAGACCTCCTCGACGAGTTGCACCCGCGAGGACGCACGGTCCACTTTTCGTGGGGTCGCCCAGTGCGGCGGTGATGGGTGTTCCTTCTGACATCACTCCTCGCTCTCCCCCAATTCCTCGTTCAGGACGGCCCACTGGTCCTCGGCTTCGGCTAACTTGGTGGTGACGGCGGCGAGTTCGCCCTCCAGGCGGGTGAAGACGGCGTCGTTGGTCGTCGCGTCCAACTCGGCCGCCAGTTGCTTCCGCTGCGCGTCCAGTTGGGCGATGGCCTTCTCGGTGGCCTTCAGTTCCTTGCGGACTTCCTTCTCGGTGCGGCGGGCGGTTCGGGCCACCACGCGGCCCGGACCCGCCACCGCCGTCGGGGCCTTGCCGAGTTTCGCCGCCAACTCCCGCTCGCCGGCCTCGATCTCCTTGTTCACCTGATACAGGTAGGTGTCGTAATCCCCGCTGTAGTTGGTGACGTGGCCGTCGCGGACTTCGATGATGCACGTCGCCACGCGACCCATGAAGTGGCGGTCGTGGCTGGTGAAGATGACCGTCCCTTTGTACGTCGTCAGCGCCTCGGCCAGCGCCTCCACCGTGTCAACATCCAGGTGGTTGCCGGGCTCGTCCAGGATCAGCACGTTCAGTTCGGACAGCATCAGCGCGGCCATGCACAGGCGGGCGCGCTCGCCCCCGCTGAGGACGGACGTCTGCTTCTCCACCGCCCCGCCGCGGAACAGGAACGACCCGGCCACGTCGAGGATCTGCTGGTCCTTGGTGCCGATGGCCGACTTCGACCGCAGGTAATCCAGCACCGTGAACCGCGGCGGCAGACTCGTATACACGTGCTGCGCGTAGACGCCGATCTTGCACCCGTGGCCCCACTTCACCTCGCCCTCGATGGGCTTGAGCGAGTCCACGATGGTGCGGAGGAACGTCGTCTTCCCCTGGCCGTTGTCGCCGACGATGGCCGCCCGCTGGCCGTGTTCGATCTCCAGTTGAATGTCCGTGGCGATGACCCGCTCCGGGTAGCCGATGCTCAGGTCGCGGCACCGCACCGCCGACCCCTTCCGCGGCTCGATTTGCGGGGCGCGGATGTTGGCGGTCGGCAGGTCGTACTGGATCTCCTGCACCTCCAGCTTCTCCAGGGCTTTCGCCTTCGACTGCGCGAGTTTGGCCGTCGCCGCGCGGGCCTTATTGCGGGCGATGAACTCCTCCAACTGTTTCCGCTTGGTCATGACGGCGGCGTTCGACCGCTCCTCGTGCATCCGCTTCTCCTTCTGGAATTCGAGGAAGGCGTCGATCCGGCCGGGGAAGGTGGTGAGCTTGCCCCGGCTGAGGTCCAGGGTGTGGGTGCAGGTGGCCATCAGGAACGCGCGGTCGTGCGAGACGACGACGCACGCCGAGCGGTGGTTGGCCAGGAAGTGTTCCAGCAGGATTTGCGTCCGCAGGTCGAGGAAGTTCGTCGGCTCGTCGAGGAGCAGCAGGTTCGGCTCGTGCAGCAGCAGGGCGGCCAGCTTCGCCCGCGTCTGCCAGCCGCCGGACAACTTCGTGATCGGGCCGTCCAGGTACGCGCCCTTGATCTCGAACTCGCCGGCCACCTCGCCGCACTTCCAGTCCGGCTGGCCGCTGTCCCGCATCAGGTATTCGAGCGTGGTCTCCTCGGGCAGGAACGGGTCGTGCTGTCGGAGGTAGCCGAGGCGCAGGCTGGGGTGACGGATGATCTCGCCGCTGTCGAGTTCCTCTTCGCCGAGCAAGATGCGCAAGAGGGTACTTTTGCCGGCCCCGTTGCGGCCGACGAACCCGACCTTGGTGTTGTCGCTGATGACCGCGTCGGCGTGGTCGAGCAGCACCTGCTCGCCGTAACTCTTGCAGGCGTTGGTGATGGTGAGCAGGCTGGCCATGGCGCGGCGGGTTCCGGAACGGGGACGAAAGCGAAACAGTAATGATACGACCTGACGCGGCTGTCGGGATCGGACTTCACGCCCTCTTCACGCGACGGAACTCGCCCGCGTCCCGACTTGGCAAGGGCGGCACCGGGTGAACACGACCGGCCTCTGGGTCGGGGTGGGTGGGGCCACAGTGGATGTGGCGGCGGTCGGTCGCCGTCGGCGTTCCTACAATTCCCCGCATGTCACACGCCCGCCGCCGGCTCTATCTGGCCCTGAAGACCGCCGTCGCCGTCGGGCTGATCGCCGCCGTCGGGTGGCAGTTCGCCAAACTCCTCCGCTCGCCGGAACTCGCCGAGCACGAGTTCCGCGTCCGCTGGCCGTATCTGCTGTTCGCCGGGCTGCTGTACCTCGCCGCGCACACGCTCTGGGGCACCTTCTGGGTGCAACTGCTCCGCAGCCAGCGGGCCGGCTTTCCCTGGTCCGTCGGCATCCGCGCGTACTTTCTCAGCCAGTTCGGGAAGTACGTTCCTGGGAAAGCGTGGGTGCTGCTGCTCCGCGTCGGGCTGCTCCGCGGGCGGGGGCTGTCGCCGACCGTGATCGGGGTGACCGCGACTTACGAGACGCTCACCAGCATGGCCGCCGGCGCGGTGGTCGCCGTGGTGCTGCTCCCCTGGACGGGCATGGAGATCGAACTCCTGTCGATGAAGGGGTTCGCGCTGCTCAGCTTGGCGCTGTTACCGGTCGCGTTGGGGGTCTTGACGATCCTCGCCAAGCGGATCGGGCGGACGCGGACGACGGGGTTGCCGAGTCCGTCGGTGCTGCTGCTGGCCCAGGGAATGGCCCAGGCGCTGGTCGGCTGGGCGCTGCTCGGCTTGAGCCTGTGGTGCGTCGTCGCCGGGCTGTCGGCGGCGGACCCGGCGCTCGCCCTCGATGATTATTTCAAGGTGACGGGCGCGGTGGCGTTGTCGTATGTGATCGGGTTCGTGGTGCTGGTGTCGCCGGGCGGGTTGGGGGCGCGGGAAGTGGTGCTGCAACAAGTTCTCGGCGGACCGGTGGCGGCGGTCGTGGCGCTGGTGCTGCGGCTAGTGTGGACGACGTTCGAGGTGATTGCCGCCGGGGTGTTGTACGTCGCGGTACCGGCGGGTAAGGTTGCCGACTCGCACCCGGAGTCGGATCACACCCATGCGCCCGCGCCCGACGCGCGAACCCTTGAGGGTGCTTCAACAGTCTCAAGGGGCACGCAGCCCACCTCCCCTCGTTGAGGGGAGGTCGCCGCGCAGCGGCGGGAGGGGAGTGTTCATCAACCAGTGGTGGGGAAGGAATCTCCCCTCCCGGTTGCTTCGCAACCGACCTCCCCTCAACGAGGAGAGGTGGAAGACCGGCCACCCCCGCGAGTGATGTAAAACCCTCGGCGGGTTCAAGCATGACACCCGCCTGACACCCACCGCCGACTGAGATCCCCCCTTTATGTCCGTGCCACCGCCGCCGACCCCCGGCCTCGTGTCGCTCGTCATTCCGGTGTTCAACGAGCGGGACAGCCTGCGGCCGCTGCTGGCGGAAATCGATGTCGTGTCGAAAACCCTGGCCGAGCAGGTCGAGGTGGTGTTCGTGGACGACGGCAGCAAGGACGGCTCGTGGGACGAGATCCGGCAACTGACGGCGGCGGACCCGCGCGTGCGTGGGGTCCGCTTCCGGCGAAACTTCGGCAAGGCGGCGGCGCTGCAAGCCGGGTTCGCCGAGACGCGGGGCGAAATCGTCCTCACGCTGGACGCGGACCTGCAAGACGACCCGGCCGAGATCCCCGACTTCCTCGCCGCGATCCGCGACGGCACGGACGTCGTCAGCGGGTACAAGAAGACCCGCCACGACCCGTGGCACAAGGTGTTCCCGAGTCGCGTGTTCAACTGGCTGGTCAGCACCGTCACGGGGGTGAAATTGCACGACCACAACTGCGGGTACAAGGCGTATCGCGCGGCCGTGGTCCGCGAGGTGAAACTGTACGGTGAGTTGCACCGCTACGTGCCGGTGCTGGCGGCGGGACTGGGGTTCTCGGTCGGCGAGCGGGTGGTGAATCACCGGCCGCGCACCTTCGGCAAATCCAAGTACGGGTGGCGGCGGTTCGTCAAGGGGTTTCTCGACTTGTGGTCGGTGCGGTTGGTGGCGTCGTTCGGGTGGCGGCCGATGCACTTTCTCGGCGCGGTCGGGCTGTTCCTGATGGTGCTCGGGTGCGGGTGCGGCGGCGGATCGCTGGGGCTGCTCGTCGGCGGCGGCGGGTGGGGCCGTTTCTGGAACGTCGTCTTGTCTCTCGGCACGCTCGGCGGCGCGGTCGCGGTGGTCCTCGGCGGGCAGGCGATCTTCACCGGGTTCGTCACCGAATCAATTACCGCGCGGCGCACGGATGAGCCGTTCGTCGTGAGCGAACGGACGGACGGGAGTTAGCTCGCGGCGGGGATCGTCGCGGCGGGCGACGGCAGCGCTTTCGCGATCTTGTCCAGGACGCCGTTGACGAAGCCGGGCGAGTTCTCGGTGCCGAACCGCCGGCTCAACTCGATGGCTTCGTTCAGCACCACCGGCACCGGCTCCCGCGCGGCCGCGTGCCGCAACTCGTACACCCCCAGGCGGAGGACGTTGCGGTCGGCCGGCATCATCCGGCTGAGCCGCCAGTTCGAGGCGGTCGCCGTCAGCACCGCGTCGATGGCCTCGCGGTGCGCGTTCACCCCGTCGTACAGCGCGAGGCAGAACGCCACCGACTCGCGATCCGTCAGCCGCTCGCGGGCGAACAGTTCCACGGCGGCGCGGGGCACCGCCTTCGGGTTCAAGTCCCGCTGGAACAGCAACTGGAGGGCGACTTCGCGGGCGCGGGTGCGGCGGATCATTTCGGCGGGCACTTCCTGTGGGGGCGGTACTCTTCGCTATCCTATCGGTTTCGGCCCCTCACGGAGACCGTCATGCCCCGCTTCCGCGTCGTCGTCGCCGACTTCATCGCCGACGACCTGGCCCCCGAGCGCACCGTCCTCGGCGACCTCGCCGACGTCGTTGCCCTCAATGCGTCCTCGGAATCCGCCCTCGTCGGTCACATCGAGTCCGCCGACGCGGTCATGGTTTACCACAACCTCCACCTGACCGAGACCACGGTGGACCGGCTGACGAAGTGCAAGTTGATCGTCCGCTGCGGCGTCGGGTACGACAACGTCGCCCACGCCCACGCCCGCGCCCGCGGCATCCCGGTGGCGAACGTCCCCGACTACGGCACCGAAGAGGTGGCCGACTCCGCCATCGGACTGGCACTGTCGCTGGTTCGCGGGATCAGCCTGCTGAACTCGCGGCTGCGGCGGGGCGTCGGCCCGTGGTCGTATTCCCAGGCGGCCCCGATCACCCGTCTGCGGGGGAAGGTGTTCGGCGTGGTCGGCCTGGGGTGCATCGGCACGGCGGCGGCCGTGCGGGCGAAGGCGCTCGGCATGGACGTGGCGTTCTTCGACCCGTACAAGACGGACGGGTACGACAAGGCACTGGGCGTGCGGCGGGTGGAGACGCTCCCGGAGTTGCTGGCGCAGGCGTTCGTGATGAGCCTACACACGCCGTTGACGCCCGACACCAAGCACCTCATCGACGCGGCGGCCATCGCCCGGATGCCGCGCGGGTCGTTCCTGGTGAACACCGCGCGGGGCGGGTGCGTGGACCTGGCGGCCGTCCCCCCGGCCATCGTCTCGGGCCACCTCGCCGGGGTCGCCCTCGACGTGCTGCCGCAGGAGCCACCGGCCGACGATCACCCACTGTTGGTGGCGTGGCGGGACCCGAACCACCCGTGCCACGACCGGCTCATTCTCAACCCGCACGCCGCGTTTTACTCGGAGGAAGGGTTGCGCGACATGCGGGTGAAAGGGGCGGAGGCGTGTCGCCGGGCGCTGCTGGGGCTGCGGCTGGCGAACGTCGTGAACTGAATTCGCCCGTTGTTCGCCCGACGATGCCGCTTCAGCCGGATTCGGCGTCACTCCTTCGGGAGCCGCACCGGCGTGGTGTTCTCCTGCGGTTTACCAGGGGTGCTGCGGCCGGCGGCCACCCACTTCTCCAGCGCCTTCGTCAGTCGGGCCACGACCTCCGGGTACTTGTCCCGAAGGTTCGTTTGCTCGCCGATGTCCGCCTCCAGGTCGTACAGTTGCACCGGCGGCAAGTCGGTTTCGCCCTTGGCCCCAGGTTTGGGGGCGCTCCACCCGCCCGACCCCGGACACAGGCACAACTTCCACTTCCCCTCGCGGACGCCGAACGACCCGTTGATCGAATGCACCACCAGCGTTTCCCGCGGCGCGGCGGCCTTCGGCGTTCCCCACGCCCCGGCGAAGCTCACGCTGTCCACCGCCGCCTCGTCCGGCAACTTCGCCGCGATGATGTCGGCGCAGGTGGCCATGATGTCCGTCAGGCAGACGAGGCGGTCGGACGTCTCCCCCGCCGTGACCGTGCCGGGCCAGCGGACCAGGAACGGGACGCGATGCCCGCCCTCGAAGATGTCGGCCTTGTGCCCGCGGAAGACGTGGTTCGGGTTGTGCCCGTGCTTCTTCAGTTCGGGGAAGTCGGCCTGCGGCGAACAGCCGTTGTCGCTGGTGAAGATGACCAGGGTGTTGTCTTCAAGCCCGTTCGCCTTCAGCGCGGCCAGCACCTCGCCGACGGCCGCGTCGGTCGCCGCCACGAAGTCGCCGTAGGGGTTCAGCCCGCTCTTGCCCTGCCACTCCTTGGTCGGCAGGATCGGCGTGTGCGGCGACGCCAGCGGCAGATACAGGAAGAACGGCGTCTTCGCCTTCGCCCGCTCGCCGATGTATCCGACGGCCTTCTTCGTCAACTCGGGCAGCACGTTCTCGGCCTCGAACCCCGGCGCGGCCGGTCCCTTGCGGCAGCGGCCCTTCTCCGTGCCGAACATCATGAGGAAGTCGCGGTCCTCGGTCGGGTTCGCCGTCACCCGGTCGTTCTCGATGAACGTGTACGGCACCATGTCCAGCGACGCCGAGATGCCGAAGTAGTAGTCGAACCCGACGGCGTTCGGGCCGTTCTTGATCGGCTGATCGTACTCCACGTTGAACACCTGGGCGCGCGGCTCGATGCCGAGTTCGGTCAACTTCGCGCCGGGCTTTTGCCGCCAGTCCATGCCGAGGTGCCACTTGCCGACGCAGGCGGTGTGATAGCCGTTGTCTTTGAGGAACCGCGCGACCGTCAGCCGGTCGTCCTCGATCAGCCGCGGACTCAGCCCGCCGAGGACGCCGCGCTTCAGCTTCGACCGCCAGGCGTAGCGGCCGGTCAGAACCCCGTACCGCGTCGGCGAGCAGACCGCGCTGGGGGAGTGCGCGTCGGTGAACGTCAGGCCCGCCGCCGCGAGTTTATCGAGGTTCGGCGTGGCGATCTTGCCGTCCGGGTTCAGGCACTTCACGTCGCCGTAGCCGAGGTCATCGGCCAGGATGACGACGACGTTCGGCTTCGGGTCGGCGGCGAGCGCGGGCAGCGCTACCGCCACGAGTGTGAGCAGGGAGAGGCGGACCATGACCGGGACTCCGGAGCGAGTAGGGAGACGGGTCGCATTGTCCG
>JBBRUO010000133.1:0-12045 GCA_038247725.1 Gemmatales bacterium | reverse complement strand
CCCCGACGGTGGTTGGCCCCTCGCTCGCGCTTCGGGCGAACAAAACCAGAGTCCCCTCCCGCCGCTGCGCGGCGACCTCCCCTCAACGAGGGGAGGCGGGTAGCGTGCCCCTCACGGCACACGATGGGACAGCGTCGGCGGGCTCCTGCGTGAGAAGTCGGAACGCGGAATGAGGAAATCGTACACCACCCACACGGTTCCGACTTCCCACTGCCGAGTTTGCACGCATGAAGACCATCATCGAGCCGTTCCGCATCAAGATGGTGGAGCCGATCCGCCTGACGACCGCCGGCGAGCGGGAGCGGATCCTTCGGGCGGCGCACTTCAACCCGTTTTTGATTCCCGCCGACGACGTGCTGATCGACCTGCTGACCGACAGCGGCACCTCGGCCATGAGCGGCGAGCAGTGGGCGGGGATGCTACGGGGCGACGAGTCCTACGCCGGGGCGCGGAGCTGGTATCGCTTCGAAACCGTGATGAAGGACATCACCGGGATGCCGCACATCCTGCCGACGCACCAGGGGCGGGCGAGCGAGCGCATCCTGTTCGAGTTGCTCGGCGGCCCCGGCAAGGTGGTGCCGAACAACAACCACTTCGACACCACCCGCGCGAACTGCGAACACAGCGGGGCGAAGGCGGTGGACCTGGTCATCCCGGAGGGCCGCGACCCGCGGTCCCGTCACCCGTTCAAGGGGAACGTGGACATCGGGGCGTTGGAAGGGCTGATCGGCGAAGTCGGGCCGGCGAACGTCCCGCTGGCGATGGTGACGGTAACCAACAACAGCGGCGGCGGTCAGCCGGTGAGTTTGGAAAACCTGAAGGCGGTGCGGGCCGTGTGCGACCGACACCGGATTCCGCTGTACCTCGACGCCTGTCGGTTCGCGGAGAACGCCTACTTCATCAAAATGCGGGAACCCGGCCAGCAATCCCGCAGCGTGACGGAGATCGTCCGCGAGATGTTCGACTTGGCCGACGGCGCGACCATCAGCGCGAAGAAGGACGGCCTCGTGAACATCGGCGGCGTGCTACTCATGCGGGACCACGCCCTCGCGGCGAAGGCCAACAACCTGCTCATCCTCACCGAGGGGTTCGTCACTTACGGCGGACTCGCCGGGCGCGACCTGGAGGCGATGGCCCAGGGCTTCCGCGAGGTGCTGGACGAGAGTTACCTGGAGTACCGCATCCGGAGCGTCGCGTACCTCGGCGAGGGGCTGCTCCGGCAGGGCGTCCGCATCGTCGAACCGCCGGGCGGCCACGCCATCTACATCGATGCCGCGCACTTCTGCGAACACCTGACGCCCGACGAGTTCCCTGGCCAGGCGCTGTTGTGTGCGCTCTACCGGCACGCCGGCATCCGGGCGGTGGAGATCGGCAGCGTGATGTTCGGTAAGACCGACCCGGCGACTGGCAAGACGATCCACCCGGCGATGCAACTGGTCCGGCTGGCGATCCCCCGCCGGGTATACACGCAGAGCCACATCGACTACGTCATCGAAGCCGTCGGCGAGGTGTTCGCGAACCGGAACGCGATCCGGGGATTGCGGATCACCGACGCGCCGGAGGTGCTGCGGCACTTCACGGCGAAGTTCGAGGAGTAGGTCGGGTCGAGTCTTCGAGGCCCGACGGTGGCTCACGGCCGCGTCTGCTCGAACAGGTCGGAGGTGTGGCACCAGAAGTCGGCCCCCAGGCGGGCGACGGTCTTCAGCTTGCGCGGGTCCACCCGGCCGGCGGGGTCGAGCACCTCGTCGGCGATGTGCATCATCACCACTTCGCCGATCACCAGATTGCCGGCAATCGGCCCGGTGCCCACCGGCACGATTTGCATCAGCTTGCACTCGAACGCGGTCGGCGCTTCGGTCACGCGGGGCGGCTTCACCTTCACGCTCGGCGTCGTGTGCAGCCCGGCCAACGTCACCTCGCTTTCGTCCGGCGGCACTTCCTTCGACGTGAGGTTCACCTTCTCGGCGAGCGACGCCACCGCCGAGTGAATGACGAACTCGCCGGTCGCCTCGATGTTCCGCAGCGTGTCCTTCTTGGTGCCGTTGCGAGTGAGCGTCGGCGAGAACACGACCACCGGCGGGTTCGCCCCGAACACGTTGAAGAAGCTGAACGGGGCGAGGTTCACCACCCCGGCCGGCGACAGCGTCGTCACCCACGCGATGGGCCGCGGGGTGACGACCCCGGTGAGCAGGTGGTACGTCTCGACGACGTTGTCGGCGGTCGGTTCGAGTTGCATGGCTACCTCAAGAGGGTCACACGTCCACGGTCGTGGTGGTACAACTGACGGCGAAGCCCATCGCCCGCTTCATCGTCGGGTAGACGCGGGCGAACGCGATGGCCATGCCCAACTCGGCCAGCGCCTCCTCGCCGAACACGCTCCGCAGGCGGTCGCGGTACTGCCCCTCTTCCCCGGACGCGGCCACCACCTCGGCGGCGAACCGGTACACGTCCGCCAGGGATTCCGGTAGGTCGGTCGGCCGCCCGTACACGGCGGCGCGGAGGATGGCGGCGTCCACCCCTTCTTGCAAGGCCAGATTCACGACGGTCTGCACGCAACTGCCGCAGTCCTCGTGCCGGGTGGCGACGATGCGAGCGATGTGAAACGGGGCCGCCGGCAGGTGTTTGCGGTACGCGGACAGCGGCTGCACTTTGACGAACTGGTAAAAGGCTTCCGGTGCCTCGGCGTACAGGTGCCGCAGGTAGTCCAGTTTCACGCCGAGGCGCTTTTCGGCGGAACCGAGCTTCCAGCGGACGATGGGGCCGAGCATGGGTGGAGTCTCCGGTGGCACTTCGCCGTTGTGGCCTGCCGTGTACTTCGTCAACCACGCCGCAACATTTTTTCGGCACGGGCCTGTCGCGGTCACTCCAGCCAGCTCAACGGGTAGTTGGCGTCGTCGTATTGCATCGCCTGGACGGTCAGGTGCAGCGGGCGGAAGGTGTCCACCATGACGGCCAGTTCGTCGGTGCGGGTCATCGGCCAACTGGCGGCGAGGGTGCCGGGGTGCGGGCCGTGCGGGATGCCGTGCGGGTGCAGGGTGAACGAACTCTCCTCCACCCCCCGCCGGCTGCCGAACTTCCCGCGGACGTAGTACAGCACCTCGTCCGACTCGACGTTGCTGTGCGCGTAGGGGATTTTCACCGCGTCCGGGTGTGTGTCCAGCAGCCGCGGGGCGAACGTGCAGACGACGAACCCGCCGTGGCTCTCGAACGTCTGGTGGATCGGCGGCGGCTGGTGGACGGTGCCGGTGATCGGCTCGAAGTCGTCGGCGTTGAACGTGAACGGGTACACGAACCCGTCCCACCCGACCGCGTCGAACGGGTGATTCGCCATCACGTACCGCGTCAGCTTCTGCCCGTCCTTGATGACAACCGGCGTGGCGTCGTCGCGGTCCACGGTGGCCAACTCCGCCGGTCCGTGGAGGTCGCGTTCACAGAACGGCGCGCCGAGGCGGAACTGCCCGTCCGGGTTCAGGTAGCGATCCGGGAACCCCAACCGGCCGGGCGACTCGATGACCAGCAAGTCCGGCTGCACACCGGCGGCGAAGTCGAACCGGGATGTCGTGCAGCGGGGAATGACGACGTAGTCGAACGGCTTGAACTTCAACCGGCCGAACGGCGTGTGCAGTTCACCCGACCCGGTGTGAATGAAGACGACTTCGTCCGCGCGGGCGTTGCGGAACAACTCCGCCTGCGGCGCGGCCGGTCGGCACCGCCAGAGGGTGCATTCGCCGTTCACGAACAGCGGCACGCGGCCGGTGATCGGGTCGCCGTGGGCGGGGATGTGACCGGTCTTCAAGTGGTGGTGCCGCAGCACCGGTTGCTCGACGGGGTCGGCCCGCATCTCGCCGGCCGGTTCCACCCGCGTCACCCGCGTCGGCGGCCGCAGGTGGTAGACGATGCTGTATGCCCGACTGAATCCCTGGGTGGAGACGACCTCCTCGTAGAAGATTCCCTCGCCCTGGAAGCCGCCGTCGGTGCGGTGGGCGGTGTGCCGCTTCGGCGGGACCGAACCGAGCTTCAGGTACTGGGGCATGAGAGGAGTTCCACGTTCCACGTTGCAGCTTCCAAGTTTGAAAGCAGGAAGTACATCTTCATCCGCAACCCAACTTGGAACTTTGAACTCGGAACGTGGAACTTGACAAGGGGTGCATGACGTGATGATACCGCGCGGCCGCAAACGACGCGACACGAGAGGGGAGAGCCTCTCGTGTCGCGGGCCTGAGCATGACGAAGAGTTAGTCGAGGGTGTTCACTTCGCCACCGTTGATGCTGCCGGCCATCCGGTACTGGAGGAGGTCGATATTCTGACGGACGAACCGAACGGAGGCGTCGCCGAGGGCGAAGTTCGCGCCGCCGGTGTGGGCGCTACGGAACGAGTAGACGTTGGGCCAGTCGCCGGGGTTGTTGAATCCCGGTTGGCCGGGGGCCATGGCGTTGTTCAGCGGGATGGCGACGGTGCCGGTGGCGTGGTTGAAGAACGGCCAACTGCAGTGGGTGTTCCGGGACGGGATGTCTTCGCCGATCATCAGGGTGTTCGTCAGCCCGTCCGTCACGCCGAGCAAGGTCAGTCGGCGGCGGTGGTCGGTGCGGTAGAACATGCCGTTCCCGGCGTCCAGACCATTGTTGCTGCCGGTCGGCCCGACGAACTGAAACGAACCCCAAGCCCAGTTGCTGCCGCACACGCCCTTGTAGTTGGTCGGGGCGAACGGCTGCCCGCCCACGTTCGCCCGGTTGGTCCAGGTGAGTTGCGGCTGGGGGTCGCTCGGGCAGTTGAAGGTTTTGATGTTGGTGGCCGTGATGGGCAACGACGCATTCATCGGCGGGGTCGGGTTGTTGCCCAGACCGCCGAGGCGGAACAGGTTGTCCTGTTCGATGTAGGGCAGCATTTGAGCGAGGAAGCTCCACGAGTTCGGCGCGGCCGTGTTGTAGTTGAACCCCACACCGCCGTTCTGCGGCAGGAAGCTGTTCGCGTCGTGGAAGCTGTGGCAGGCGATGCCCATTTGCTTGAGGTTGTTCATGCAGGTCATGCGGGCGGCGGCCTCGCGGACCTTCTGCACGGCCGGCAGCAGGAGCCCGATCAGGACGGCGATGATGGCGATCACCACCAGCAACTCGATCAGCGTGAACCCGACGCGGTGAGAGCGATTTCGCATGACAGACCCTTAGGAGAGTAGAGATGGGTGGAACGTATCGAAAGACCGCGACGGCGTGGTCATTTCGCCGAGACGTTGAGGTCGTACGCCCCGGCGGCGGGGCTGGGAACCACTTCGACGGTCAGTTTCGAAGTTTCCGGCTGGGCGAACCGGGGGGCCGGACCACCCTTGGGAACGGCCGTCGGGTTCCCGGAGTCGGGGATTTCGCCGGACACGACACACACGGTGTACGATCCGAGCGGGGCACCCGACTTCCCGTTCGTGATCAGTTCATATTCGCCCGATTCCCCGATGATGCCGGTCGGTTCGACCCCGGCCGTGTTCCCCTTCGCCTTGTCCGGGACGAACCGAACCGACCCCTTCGTCAGGGGTTTACCGTCGAGAAGAACCTTGCCTTTCACGGTCGCAGCGTTCATGGGATCCGAACCGCACCCGACGAGTGTGAGTGCGGCAAGAGATGCGAGAGCGATGCCACCGAGACGACGCGAAACGTTGGGGCGGGAAAGCACGTGTTCACTCCTACTGTTAGCGAATTATGATAGTATACTACCCGAATCGAAAGAGGCGGGAAAGCGCGAATCGATGAAAAGCCGTTCACATTCGACACCTCTCCCGGACCAGTTACTTCAACTTGACCGTGAAATCGAACTCGTTCGGGCCGCCGTCCTTCACCTCGCGGACTTCCTCGGACTCGGTGTTGTACTTGGCCGGCAGGTAATTCTGCTGAACGCCGTCCTCGTAGCCCGGTTGGCCGGCCATCCCCGCGGGGGCCGCCACGGACTTCATGGCGGTGATACGGACGGTCTTCTTGCCGACGGTGACGGGGCCTTCGTACGCCCCGTTCTTGATGTCCAACGTGACGGCCGGAACGTCCGCTCCTTCGTCGAAGGTGATCTTGCCGGACTCCAGGGGATTCCCGTCCAGGGTCACGTTCCCTTTGACCGTTCCGGTCTTGGCCTGATCCGAACCGCCGCCACAGCCGACGACGCAGAAGGCGAAGAGGAGGGCGAACGCCGTGCGGGAGAGTTTCATGGTGTCCTCGAAGGGAGCAGGAAGAAACCCGGTACGACCGCCGAAGGTGCCGCACCAGGCGATGGCAACCAGTTTGTATGATATGAACAACTCCCCCTCATACGCATGTGGCGGAGAGAAGAGACCGATTGGGTGACTCGAACGGTGCCAGCCCTGGTCTCTCATCGTCCTGCGAATACCTCACATCTCATGGATCGGTTTGGCGACCGTGTTCCGGAGCGAGCCGATCCCCTCCACCCACAGTTCCACGACATCTCCGGCCTTCAGCCAACCGCCGACCGCTTCCGGGGTCAGTTCCAGGATGCAGCCGGAGCCGACCGTACCACTTCCGACTACGTCGCCGGGCCGAAGTTCCACATCCCGGCTGGCATGGGCCAAAATTTGGGGCCAGGTCCAGAACATACTACCAGCGTTGCCGGCCGAATATTTCACGCCGTTAACCGACGCGGTCATATTCACACCCAGACGGCCGTTGTGGTAATACGGCATTAACTCCGCCAACGGTACGACTCTCGGCCCCAGGCTGGTGGCGAAGTCCTTGCTCTTACTCGGCCCCAGGCCGACCGCCATCTCCGCCCGCTGGATGTCCCGCGCGCTCCAGTCGTTCATCACGGTGAACCCGGCGAGGCAATCGAGGGCCGAGTCGTCGTCGGGCAAGTCGCGGGCGGCGGTGCCAACCACGGCCGCCAACTCGAGCTCGTAATCCAGGGCGATGCACCCGGCCGGTGCCCGAACCTCGTCGCCGTCGCCGATGACCGCCGTCGGGTTGGAGAAGTAGAAGACCGGCACGTCGTACCACTGCGGCACCATGCCGAGGCCGCGGTGCGCCCGGCACGTCTTGACGTGCTGCTCGAAGGCGTAGAAGTCGCGGATACTGGCGACGGGGAACGGCGCGGGCATGGGGGGTCTCCGCTTCAGGAGGTCCGTCCCGGCGGGACGGACTCGGCCTTGTACACGCACCCGCTGAAGATGTCTCATTTGCAGAGTGGGGCACGCAACCCATCTCCCCTCGTTGAGGGGAGGTGGGCGGCGAAGCCGCCGGGTGGGGAGTTTACAAATACCCGTGGGAAGAGGAAATCTCCCCTCCCGGTCGCGTTCCGCGACCGACCTCCCCTCAACGAGGGGAGGTGGAAGAACAAACCGCCCCGCAATGTGTCGGGCAGTCATTGCAAGTTCGTGTATTATCCGTCCCAGCGGGACGGACCTACTTCACCCGGTCCAAATCCAACCGGTAGAGCACCTGGTTGTATTCGTAGCGCGGGGTCCGCTCCTTCGACCCGGAAAAGTCGGCGGTGAACGTCCCTTCGAAGTGGATCGTCCGCCCGCCGTCGCGGTCCAGGAACGGGTGGTGGACCGGGTTGTAGAACGTCATTTTGTCGTGCGTCAGCACCTTCACCGCGATGGCGAACGGCCCCGTCGGGGCGGCCGCCTCGGCGTACCACACCTCCCCCAAGTGCGACGACTTGCCGCCGAGTTGGGTGGCGATCAGCACCCACCGCTTGCGGTATTCGTTCCACCGGACAGTCCCCCGATGCAACTTCACGGGACCGCCCTCGCCGGTGGGGGTGAAGCGGGCGTCCGCCGCGCGAATCCGCTTCCCCTTCACCATGTCGGCTTCGCCCACCGCGTCCAACGGCGGCAACTCCTTCTGCCACCGCCACGGCCCGACCTCCCGTTTTTCGTTCAACGGGGTGAACGCCTCATACTTGTCGGGGTCCAACACCGCCGCCAGCGTCGCTGGCACCCGCACCACTGGCGCGGGGTCACCGGACAAAAGCCATTTCTTGTCGCCGTCCTCATACTGGAACGGATGCCCGGAAGTGAACCGCCACGTCTCGTCGTTCGGCAGCCGTACTTTCGGCACGAACGTTTCGGTCTTGTCGTCGTACACCGCCATCCCGTGTTCGATCTGGTCCGTCAGCCCCTTCCGCCGGGAGTAATGCGAGACCAGCGTTCCCCTCCCGTTCTCGTCGGGGACGACGCACACGCCGTCGATCCAGATGACGCCTTCGGGGCGCTCTTTCCACGGCATCATCGCGCGGGCGAAGCCGGTCTTGGGATCGGTGAAGTAATCGTAAGCGATGCCGGCCGCCGGGTCGGGCAATGTCAGCGGGGTCTTCGCGCCGGCCATGCGGAACATCCCCAGCGGGTAGTTCATCCGGTTGGTGTCGCCCCAGAACCACCGGCGTTCGCCCTTGTACTCGACGACCTGAACCGAGTCCTGCCCGGCCACGCGGCCGGAGTTCGGGCCGTAGTCGAGGGGCGACTTGTGGCCCACCAGCAGCGTATCCCGGTACCGCCCTTCGCCGGTCAGTCGGCACAATCGTTCGGCGGCCATCGTCCGCGTGATTTTGACCTCCGCGACCTTGCCGGGCGTTGGTGTCAGCCGGACGCCACGGAACCCGAACCCGTCCTTCGGCACCTCGTACCCGTGGCTGTGGACGGTAAAGAACACCTCGCGGCCGAACAACTCCGGGTCGTCGAAGGCCACCCGCCCAGCGTTGTCGGTGACGTACCGGACGTGGTTCACCGTGGTCAGCGTCACCAGCGGCACGCCGCGCTTGGTCTCGGCGTCGATGACGCGAACCTCGGCGAACCGGGGCGGCTCGGCGGCGACACCGACCGACGCGAGCAACAACACGGCCGTGGCGGTGCGCATGGGACTCACTGAAAGAGTTCGGCGATGGGGAACGTCAGGCCCGGCAGGGCCGCCGGGTCACCGGTGAACGTGTCCGACTTCGGGAACAACACCGGCTCTCGGTCCTTCCGGTAGACCGTCAGCGTTTCGTCGTACGGGTCGGTGATCCACCCCTCCGCGACGCCGCAGTCCAAATACTCCTCGATGGCGTCGTCGATGTCCTTGATCTTGTCGTAGGGCAACAGCACCTCGACCGCGAGGAGCGGCGCGCCGTCCACGAAACTGGCTTTCTTCTTGGTCTGGAGCTTCTGCGCCGGCGTGGACAGCGCCACGTCGATGCCGACGTTCGTCTCCGGGTTCTGGCGAATGCGGAAGTACGCCTCGCCGGCATACACTCGGCCGCGCGGCAGCGGGAGAGTTCGCACCCAGTTGAAGAGGATGGCCGAACAGTTCACGACGGTCGCACTGTGGCTGGGGTTGTGTCGGGTCACTTTGCTCTCCCGGAGTTCGCCGCGGAACAGCCAGCGGTCCACTTTCCTGCTCGGCCGCAGCGCGAACAGGTCGTCACTCGTCCAGAGTTTGGCCGGCGTCTCGGTCGCGGTCATAGCGTCCCCCGTTTGTCTTGCTCCCGCTCGATGGCCTCGAACAGCGCCTTGAAGTTGCCCTTGCCGAAGCTCTTGCCGCCGCGCCGCTGGATCACCTCGAAGAACAGGGTCGGGCGGTCGGCCACCGGCTTGGTGAAGATTTGTAACATGTACCCCTCGTCGTCGCGGTCCACCAGAATGCCGAGTTCGGCCAACTCCTCCATGTCCTCCTTGATCGCCCCGATGCGGGCCGGCAACGACTCGTAATAACTCCGCGGCACCCGCAGGAACGACACGTCGTTCGCCCGCATGGCGCGGACGGTCTTGACGATATCGCCGGTGATGAGCGCGACGTGCTGGACCCCCGGCCCGCCGTAGAAGGTTAAATACTCCTCGATCTGGCTCTTCCGCTTCCCCTGGGCGGGTTCATTGATGGGGAACTTAATCCGGCCGGTGCCGCTCTGCACCACTTTGCTCATCAGCGCGGAGTACTCGGTGCTAATATCTTTGTCATCGAAGTGCATCAGCTGCGAGAAGCCTAATACCGTCTTGTGGAACTCCACCCACTCGTTCATCTTGCCTTCTTCCACGTTGCCGACGATGTGGTCGATGGCGGCCAGGCCGACGGGCTTGGCGGTGCTGGGCAGGTACCGCTCCGGGTCCAGGGCGGTGTAGCCGGGGGCGAACACGCCGCGGTACCCGTCGCGGTTGACGAAACTGTACGTCGTGTCGCCGTAGGCGAGGATGCTGGCCGTCTCGTAGGTGCCGTGGTCGTCCACTCGCGATTCCGGCTCGCGGGCCGGTGTCGCCCCGCGCTTCACCGCCTCGGCGAACGCCACCCGCACGTCCGGCACCTCCATGGCGATGTCCATGACGCCGTCGCCGTGCGCGACCAACCGCTGGCTTTCCGGGTGCGCGGCGCTGAGCGGCGAGGTCAGCACGAAGGTGATGTCCCCCTGGCGGAGGACGTACCCGGCCTCGTGCTTCTGCTTGGTTTCCAGGCCGGCATACGCGACCACCTCGAACCCGAAGGCGTTGCGGTAGAAGAACGCGCTCTGCCGCGCGTTGCCGACGAAGAAGCGGACGTGGTCGATCTTGCGAAGGGGGAAATCTTGCATGGTGGTGGCCCGAAGAAGAAAACCGGAAGAACTAACCACAGAGACACAGAGGCACAGAGAAGACAAGAAGAGGGGGGGAAGAGAGTTACAAGACCATGCGTTTGATTCCGTCGCGGAGGACCGGCACGTTGAAGTTTAGCAGGAGACCGACGTGGGTTTTCGTCAGCTTCATGTATGTCAGAAGTTGGGCCTCGAACACGCCAATCAACTTCTCCACCGATTTCAGTTCGACGACGAGACGGCCGGGAAAGTAGATGTCGATGATGAACTCATCCTTAAGCACAACCCCTTTGTACGCCAACGGCAACTTGTGCAGTGCCAGGCACTCAACCCCTCGCGATTTCAGTTCGTACTCCAAAGCAAGCCTGGTACGCGGATTCGAGCAGCCCCGGCCCCATCTCGCGGTGGACCGCGATCGCGGCCCCGATCACCGCGTTCGTCAGTGGGTCTCTCTCTTCCATCTCTCCTCCTGTCTTCTCTGTGCCTCTGTGTCTCTGTGGTTAGTTCTTGACTTCGATGCCAAACCTCCGGACCAGAGCCTCCAACTCCTGCCGTAGGAACCGGAAGCTGGGGGCGATGAAGAAGTCCACCTGCATGTGCGACGGGTCGTAATCCTGACGGATGACATCCTCGGTGACGAACGGGCGGCGGCGGGCGTCCGGGCTGGACAGCGAGTGCGGGATTTCGCCGGTGCTGGACAGGATGCCGGACCCGAACACCTTCACTTCGCCGTGCTCCTCGATCAGCCCGAACTCGATGCTGAACCAACTGAACCGCTTCAGCGCCAGCACTTGATCCCCGTGCGGGGTGGTCGCGGCGGCCTTGCCGATGAGCGTGAGCAACTCGGCGTAGTCCTGGTTCATGAGCGGCGGGACATGGCCGAGGCAGTCGTGGATCATGTCCGGTTCGGGAGTGAACTCCGGGTGCGACGGGTGCCGCAGGAATTGCGTCACCGGGAACCCCCGCGTGGCGATACTTTCGTAGAAGGTGCGGTACGGCAGCGCCCCCTCGGCGGGCGTCAGCCGCATGTTCGTCTCGCGTGTTAGCCGGTCGCTCAAGAGCCGCAGTTGTGGGATTTCGTCCTCGGTGATGGCCAGGTCGCGCTTCGCCTTCAGGTAGATTTCGCTGGCGTGCTTCTGGTGTAGTTCGTCCAACTTGGGCGTCACTTCTCGCCACAGGGCGGTTTCGCCGGCGGTGTACTCGATGAGCGGCGGGCCGAGTTTCTCCAGCCGGTGCCGGCGGGTGATGTCGAACAGGTCCTGTCGGCGGGCGACGTATTCCGCGTCGCCGAGGCCGGGGTGTCCGGGTTCGAGTTCGAAGTGGTCGGTGTCGAGCGGCACCACCATCGCGTTGGGGTCGATGGCCTGGCCGTATTCGACAAGGGTGGCTTCTTTCATGGGACTCGCGCTCCGAGGTGGCGGGAAGTGCTACTGTATTTTAGCCGACGAAACCACCGGCTCGGAGGCCGGTGCCATACGTAGCACCGCAACTGGCTTGTGGCACCTGCATCCGAAGCCGGT
>JBBRUO010000132.1:0-12052 GCA_038247725.1 Gemmatales bacterium | reverse complement strand
GGTGGTCGACGTCTGGGCGGCCGGGCAGTACGAGTCCGGGCTAGCGGGCTGGTATCGCAGGTCCGGGGGTAAGATCGATATCGTGCTGAAGGTGGAGGAGGAGTACGTCGGCCTGTCCACCCAGCGGAAGTTCCAGGAGATCATCGACCAGGCCCGGCGGGAGGCGAGTGCCGCCGCGGGCACGGGGTCGACCGGCAGCGGCGGCCCCGCACCCTTGATGTCTCCTTCTCCGGGTGGGTCCGGGATGCCCGGTGTCCCCACGGCCAAGCCGCAGATGAGCGAGTTCACGATCCAGTTCGGCCCGGACGGGTTGCGAATCGGGGTCCGGAAGTAACGCCGACGGAAACAGCCTCACGCCGGCCCTGCGGACGAGTCCGCAGGGCATTTTCGTTTCACCCCACGTCGCCCACCTGCTCCCGTAGCGTGTCGATGGCCGCCCTCCACCACCGCTGCACCGTCCGCTCGGTCACCTGCATCAGCTCGACCACCTGGGCCTGCGTCCACCCGTGATAGAACACCAGCCCGACCGTCTCCCGCTCCTCCACCGGCAGCCCCTCCACCGCCGCGTGGAAGCGCGCCCAGCGGTTCAAATCATCGGTGCCGTGCACGACTCGCTGTGGACGGAATCGACGGGGTCGCTGTACGACGGAAAGGTGATCATCACCTACGAGCGGAAGCAAGGTGTGTAATATCCGCCTCCCACCCGGCTGATGTGCAGCGCGGCGGCATTTCGTCTCCCACGTCCATCCAACCACTTCAGGTCCACGCCGGTCGCGGAACACAGGGCTTCACGCACGTCGAACGTCGGGTCGTGCGGCTCGCGGCCGCGCAAAAAGAATAACCGGTTATTTCCGATGAATCGATTCGAGCCGCTTCGAGCAGTGTGCGAACGGGTGCCCCCGCAAATCGCACTTGCCCTCCTAGGTCTTTTACCGTACATAAAGGACGTTATGCACGGCTAAACCGGGGACACCCCCGCCCGCGCCCAAAACGCCGGTGGTCCGGCTCGAACCGTGGAGACAGGCATGACCGGCGAACTCGTCATCGTGAACCAGGACGAGGAACTCGTCCGCCTCGACCCCCGCGCCTTCCTCCCGGCGGTGGTGAGCCAGGCCGGACCGCGCGCCGAGGAGAAGTTCGCCGAGTTCTTCGCCGCCAGCATCCGGAATATGAACACCCGGATGGCCTACCTGCGTGCCGTGCGGAAGTTCTTCGCCTGGGTCGAGGCCAAGCGGATCCGCCTGGAGCAGATTCGCCCGCTCCACGTCGCCGCCTACATCGAGGCGCTGACGAAGGAAGTGTCCGCGCCGACGGTGAAGCAGAACCTCGCCGCCATTCGGATGCTGTTCGATTACCTGGTGGTCGGCCAGGTCGTGGAGAACAATCCGGCGGCGGCCGTGAAGGGGCCGAGTTACTCGGCCAAGAAGGGCAAGACGCCGGTCCTCGACGCCGACGAAGCGCGGCTCTTGCTCGAAACCATCGACACGACGAGCATCGTCGGGTTGCGGGACCGGGCCGTCATCGGCCTCATGGTCTACACCTTCGCCCGCGTCGGCGCGCTCGTCGCCATGAACGTCGAGGACTATTACCCGCAGGGCAAGCGCTGGTGGGTGCGGTTGCACGAGAAGGGCGGCAAGCTCCACGACGTGCCCGCCCACCACAAACTTGAGGAGTTCCTCGACGCCTACCTCGACGCGGCAAACCTCTGGGACGACAAGCGCACGCCGCTATTTCGGGTGACGAAGGGGAAGACGAAGAAACTTCTGGGGAAACGGATGACCCGACGGGACGCCTACGAGATGGTGAGGAGGAGGGCCAAGGACGCGGCCATCGAGACCGCCATCGGCTGCCACACCTTCCGCGCCACCGGCATCACCAACTACCTCGTCAACGGTGGTACCCTGGAAAAGGCCCAGCAGCTCGCCAACCACGAGAGCGCGAGGACGACGAAACTTTACGACCGCCGCGACGACAAACTCTCCCTCGACGAGGTGGAAAAGATCACGATTTGAATTGGCCGTAGCAAAAACAACACGTGTGTCCGCGACACCTTCGCGTCGATTGGCTCAAGCAGATGCACCCCCTCTTTGACCCTGTAGCGTGGAGCACCGCACACGATGACCGCATGTCAGATCGGGGCACACGGGACCGTCACGCACACGCGCGGGACGGGCACGAGGGGCGAGGTCCGGAGAATGCGAGTGTCGCCGAGGTCGGCCCCAATGGGGTCGATCGACCGCTCGGCCTCGGGCACCAGTTCGACCGCCAGCACACTGAGAGGGCTATCCTCAGGAAGGCCGATCGCCCGTAGTGCGGCGGCGATCTCATCATGCGACCAGCGGGCGCTCGCCGTCAGATCGACCTCCTCCCGCCCACGATACTTCTGCTCCGGGAACCACCCCTGCCTGCGGCCGATGAGGACGTTCCTGTGGTCCGCCCCGTCGGCCAAGGTGACCTGCGCGTACAGCACCACCCAGATCACTGTCGCCGGGTTCGGCAGCAGCAGACTACGCCCCTCGAACACCGGCGTCGCGTACGTCGCCGACACCAGCAACTCGTCGCGGGTCCGGGACGCTAGGCACGACAGCGGGGGGAACGGGTGCTGCACCCCGGTCACCCGCTGTGGCGGGCCGTACCGCGCCCGGGCCGTGGACCACCCGTCGGCGTGACCGACCCGAAACTCGTAAACGAAAAACCCGAACAGCTCGCGGGCCTCGGGCTGCAACCCCGGCGGGAGTGGCATCAGATAGTGCAGGCCCGATCCTGTTGGCAGGAGCCGCTGCATCGCTGCCAGACCGGCCCGGTCGTCGGACTGCTCAGGGCGGATCACCCGGATCAACTCCGGGTCGATCGCCAGCGGCAGCTCGGGCGGGGGGGCGACGGCCACCCCGCCCGTCAGCACCGGGTCGGGCGCGTAGGCCAGCACCCGGCCGAACAGCGTGTCGGCCGGGTTGTCCGGCGGGCGGTCGAACTCCACCCAGAGTACCCGCTCCCGAGGGTCCGTCGCGGAGTAGTCGGGCGGCCGGCCATACTCCGTCAGGGCGATGCCGGCCGACACGACCTTCGGGGTCTGCGTCGGCGGGGCGGCGATCGGCAGGTCGATGTCGACCGCTACAGGTGGATCGATTCGGGCCGGGGCGTCGCGGAACTCGGCGGCGAGTCGGTACTCCAGGCTTAACTCCTGCGGGTGACCCGGCGACACCGGCTTAGGGTCGATGGCGTCCAGGAAGACGAGGTCAGTGGCCGACCGGTCGGCCGCGACTCCGGCCGCCTCTGGTGCCTCGTAGACGGCCGGGTTGATGGTCCGGGGGAGGCGGATCGCGCCAACCGGCCCTGCCCCGGCGCTAGTCACAATGACGGCCAGGTCCGCGGCCCCGTCCCACGTCCAGTCACGGGCGAGGGTCAGTCGCACGGCCGCGATCCAGCGGTCGGTCAGATCCGCTTTCGACCCGAAAGTCACGGCCGACCCGTCCGGCGAGAGGACGTGCGAGATCGCCTTCGAACACGCGAACACCGTCCGCCGACCCGGCCGCGCGGCCCGGGTCAGCCCCTTCTCGCCGGACGCGACCAGGTCCAGTTCGCCGGCCAGCCGGTGCAACGCGTCCGTCTCGGCCTGCTCGCCGCGGCCGGCCGCCTTCTGCTTCACCCCGAGGCTACCGGTGTCCGCCTCGTCCGGCCGCAGCAGGATACACCGGAACCGATTCCCCGCCGCGTCCGGGGCGAACAGCCCGCGCTCGTCCTTCGGGACGGCCCGCAACCGGACCGTCGTCTCGTCGCCGCGCCGCGCCTCCGCGGTGCCGAAGTAGTCCAGCCCCGGGTCGTCCCGGCCGATCGCCCGCAGATGGAGCGTCACGTCTCGCGCCCGCGGCACCGGGAGGGCACCCGCGCCCAGGGCCACCAGCCCGGCGATGTCGGTCACGTCCACATACGCGAGGTCCAGGTCGAGCCGGGCGGCGGGGTCCGCCGGGAACGGCCGGGTCGTCGTGTAGACGGTGCGGACCGCTGCTTGGGTGTCGCCGTCGTTGGCCGAGTCGTGGGCCAGGCCGGCGACCCGGAGCGTGATCTCCAACAGTTCGACGTCCGGATCCGGGACGCCCGGCGCGTCGCCTTCGCCGGTCGCGACGATCCGGTCGAGATCCGCGATCAACTCGGCGACCGCGTTCGGCACGCCGGCGAACACCGCCGCCGGGTAACCGACCCTCGGCCGCTGGACCTTAAGCACCGCCAGCGGGTTCGCCGGGTCCGGCACCGGCGGCAACCCGAGCACGATCACCTCCCGGGGCCGGACGTGCCGGCGGAACGACCGGGTCGCGATCGGCCCCGGGGCGGGGTTGACAGGGGCGTCGGCCGCCCCCGGGCCGCCCCCCGACAGGTCGGCGAGGCGGACCCGGAACTCGTAGGTGTGGCCGTAGCGCAGCGGCACCGCGTCGTCCCCGACCGGCTGGTACGTCGGGGCGGCCGACTGCCGACCCGCCAGCCGCAGCGCCACCAGATCGCTCGTCACCAGCGACCGCCCTTCCCAGCGCGTGAAGTACGCCGGCATCCAGTAGTCGCCGTCCTCCTCGTTGTCGAGCTGAAGCGGCCCGACCTCGACGTTCGCCTCGCCCTCGTAGTGGCCGATGTCCCGGCCCCCGACCGTCAAATCGGCGGCCACCCGCACCATCGAGGTCCACCCGGCCGCCCCGGCCTCACGGACATCGACCCGATAACCCCGCACGGCCATCGGCGACTGCCGCGTCTCGACCGCCGGGTCCGTGACCTGACGGTTGACCCACACCACGATCTGCTCGTCGTCCCACCCGAGCTGCAGCCCCGTGTCCCGGTCCGGCGGCAGCGGAGCGCCCTCCCGGCCGCGGCGGTCCGCCTCCGTCCCGATCGGCTCGGCGGTCGTCTGCTGGGCCGCGTGGGCGACCTTCGCGAACCCGTCGTCGTAGTCGGACGCCTCCGCGAAGATCTCGTCGAAGTTGCCCCCCGGCGGGGCGGACGACACCGGGAACAGCACCGCCGCGAACACCGGCCGGGCCGCCTCCAGGACCGGCACCCGGGCCGCGTACCGGGCCAGCAGCTCCGGCCGCGCGGCGACGTGGTCCGCGTAGTCGCTGTTATCGGCCAGCGCCAGGTACACCCACCCGCCGGCCGTGAAGAACCCCACGGCCGGCTCGATCTCGGCCTCGTAGATCAGGCCGAGCCGCTGACCGAGCAGCGGCTGCCGCAGCGCCTGGGAGATGACCCGGCCCCAGCTCGTCTTCGACGACGGCGGCGGCCCCGGCTTCCGGATCCCGCACCCCCGCCGGAGGGCGCAGGCGTAGCTGTCGTCGAGGACCGCGAACGGCGTCCGTGGCCCGGCGAAGGGGAACGCGGCCGTGTAGCTCGGGGCCAGGAATTTCTTGAACTGCCGACCCGACCGCCGCGGGTTCTTCGTCGCCGTCTCGATGGCCGGGTCGATGTCGAACTGGTCCGCGACGGCCTCGAACAGGGCCCGCTTGTCGGCCGGGTCGGGGGCCACGAGAGCGAGTTCGGCGGTCACGTCGGCCGGGTCCGGGAGCTTGTCCAGCGACGGGATGAGCATCGCCTTCAGCCGGACGGCGGCGTCGGCGAAGGCCGGGCCGTCTGCCAGCCCGGGCGTCCCGGTCATGAGCGGATCCAGCGGCGTCCCGCGCGGCAGCACGACCGCCCGCAGGAGAAGCTTTCCGCCGTCCCAGCGCTGGGGGAACGGCAACAGCGTGAGCTTGTCCGCGGGTGTGAACGGCATGGTGCGAACCCCGAAGAGGCTGGAGTTAGATGTTCAGGTCTTCTCGGTACTCGATCTCGTACTCGACGCTCACCGTCAGGAACCAGCAGATCGTCACTTCGGCCGCGAACCGGGCCTGACCGATCGCCTCCACCGCGCCGCCGGCCTTGCGCCCGATCGCCGCGAGCAACTCGATCCGGATCGCGATCTCGACGATCAGCACTTTCGCGATGCCGACGATCTCGACCATCAAGCCGATCTGCCAATCCGTGCCGGCCGGCCCGGTGGAGACGATCACCTGGATCCCGTAGCGGAACTCGGCGACCACCGCGAGCAGTTTCGGGACGAGGGTCGCCTCGACCGACACCCCCCACCCCATCTCGATCGTCACTTCCTGGCCGGCCGCCTCGGTGCCCCGCAGTTGCAGCTCCGTCTTGCCGTTGGCGAAGACGGGCGGGAGGATCAGCACCTTCATCCCCAGCTCGATCTTGATCGACCCGAACCACTTCTCCTTCTTGCTCCACCCGAACCCGGCCTCCAGCTTGCCCTTCACCTTCATCGCGCCGAAGTCGATATAGCGCTGCAGGTCGAGCGGGTTCTCCAGCGGGATCGAGAGCTTGGCCTTGAACTTGAACGACCCGCTCACCGGCTCCAGCGCGAACACCTGATCCAGCCCGAGGAGGTCGGCGAGGAACTGGACGATCGACACCACCGGGTCGAGGATCGGGGCGTACACCATCCTCGGCTGCTCGAGCCGCGGCAGTTGGCCCGCCCCCGCCCGGTAGACGTGGCGAAACCCCATCAGGTCGTCGAACGGGCCGAGGTCCATCGAGGTCGTCACGCCATCGATCGCGACCGACCAGGCCTGCGGTTGGGTCGGGTTGAGGGTGAAGGTCACCGGCCCGGCGTACCGGGTACGGATCGCGAGCGCGTCGCTGTCGAACAGCGCCCGCTCGCCGCCGGCGATGTTGGTGAACGTGACCGGCCCGCCCGGGGCCAAGGTGAACCGGCCCTGCGGATTGACGTCGAGCTGGTACGGCCCCGGCCCCACGAAGCACGCCGAGCGCTTGGGGAACAGGCCTGTCGAGGTCGCCCGGGCGTAGGCGTCGGCCAGGAGCGCCCGCTCGGTACTCGTGACCGCCGTCGTCCCAACCTTGACCCGCGGCCTCGGGAACAGAACTTGGTGGGCGTCGGACCCCTGGAGCAGGCTGAACTCGACCTCGGGGCTCGCCTCCCGGAGTACGTCGGCGGCCTCCGCGAACCGGTACCACGGCGACACCGACCCGGGCGAGGACGCCCGCCCCTGACGGACGAGCGGCACCCCCGCGACCGGGTCCACCGGCCCGGCGTCCTCCGCGGCGGTCAGCCGCCGCACCACCGTCCACTCGCCGTCGGCGGGCAACTCCAGTGCCCCGCGCGCGGCGGCCGCGAACTCCGGCACGCCCGGCGGCAGCGGCGGGGCCGGTGCGACGTCCACCCGGACGACCCGCATCCGCTGTCCCGACCCGCCCACCTCGATGACGCAGTCCACCGGCCCGCCGACCGGCCACTCACCCGCCAGGATTTCCTCGAGAGCCTTCGGGGGAAGCGGGTAGCCGTCCGGCAACCGTTGCACGAACCCGACCTGATCGATGGACGGCACCCGGCCGTCGCCGGGGTCCTGGCCGGCCACGACGCCTTCGATGTCGAAGTCCGCGTCGAAACGCACCTCCAGTAACTCGATGTGCACACCCAGGAAGTCGTGGGGCACGACGCGGCCCGTCTCGCGGATGCGGCGGACGTCGTGCGCCCCGCGGACGACCCCGGGGTGGGTCTCGAGGGCGAACCAGGTGCCGACCCAGGCGGGGGCGATCGGCTTGTTAAGGTCCGGGTCCGGGAACCGGTACAGCCCGGGACCCGTCGCCACCCAGCCGCTGTCCTCCCGGAACACGATCCCTTCCTTGCGACGCTCGAACGTGATAGTCCGGACGACCGGCACGGCCCACGGGTAGAGGATGCTGGCGACCTGCACCACCTCGTAAGCCGTCCGCCCGACGAAGACGTCGAACCGGACCTGGCTGACGCTGGCGACGGCCTTGGGGTTGAACCACCGGCTGAACGTACTGGCACCGTACCCGCACAGGTCGAGCCGGGTGACCGGCACCCGGCTGAACTTACTCCCGGGCCCCATCTCGTCGTTGAAGTCCCGCTCGACCCCCTCCGAGGAGTTGCTGCCGCGGAGGACGCTGAACCCGTTGGGGGCCAGGGTGCCCGGCTCCACCCCGTTACGGGTCTGCCATGCCGCCCCGGCCAGCGACGGGGACTCGACCGTCGGGTCGGCCGACGCCGGCCCGGCGACGACCGCGATCTGGTAGCCGCCGCGGAACCGGGCTGACGCCGGCCGGACGAGCGACAGGTCGGCCCACTTCGTCGGGGCGACCTGCTGGGGCTGGAGCGTCGCCGCCGCCCGGATACCGAACGGCAGCGTGAACAGCGCCCCGACCGGCTCCCCCCCGGGGTTCTGCCTGAACCGCTCGACGAGCTGCTCGGCCACCCGGTCCGGGGCGATCGGGACGAGGTGAACGGAGTTCGACCCGAGGATCGTCGGCCCGCCGTCGTTCGCGGACACGAGCCGCTCGGGGAACACCGGCGGGACGACGATCGGTTTCGGAACGTCCGTGACCGGCTCCCACTGGAACTGCGGCAACAGGACGAGGCGGACGTTCCGGACCGGGGCGACCAGGTCGAGCCCTTCGATCTTCAGCGGCAGGCCCGTCCCGCCTTGCCCGTCGCGGGGCTCGAGCCCGAACCCGACCCCGAGTTGGTCGGCGTTCGTGGACACGTCGAGGAGCAGCACGCTCGGGCGGACCCGGCCAGCGACCTCCTCGAAGATCCCACCGAGGCGACCCCCCGCGGCTTCGTCTTCCCTGCGCGTCTGCCCCGGCTCCGGTGGCCGGCCGCCGTCTTTCGCCTGGGCGACGGCAAAGAACCGTGGGGCGACCGCGACGGCCCGGGCGGCGGCCGACGGCACGGCGGTGGCGGTGTCCAGGCTCAGCGTGAGCACCGGGTCGGCCGCGTCCCACCGGACGGTCGCGGTCAGCCGCGGGCCGGCGGAGCTCAGCCCGCCTCGGTCGTCAATCCGCCGCGGCAGCGGCTGGTTCGTGACGTACGGGTCGCGCAGCGTCAGCGTCAGGCCGAGCGCGCGGAACAGGACGGTGAGGGTGCCGTTGGTCACCGTCGCCCCGTCGGCGGTCGTGCCGCCCAGGGTGAAGACCTGCGCGGGCGACACGGTGAACAGGCCGTTGCTCACCGCCATCGCGACCGGCGCGCCGGCGGCCCCGTCGAGGGGGGCCTGGATCAGCACCTGGTCGCCGGAGGCGGCGCGGATGAAGCCGACGGCGGCCGACGCGGACCGTAGTGGCAGACGAAGGCCGTCGGCGCGGACGGGCCGATCGACGGCGGCCTCCAGCGCCGCGGTGGTGACGAGGGCGTCGGACACGCCCGCCTGGCTGATGTAGCGCAGCAGGGCGGGGGGGTGGTAGGCGAGCCGCACCAGCGACGACTTCCCGTCGCTCTCGTCCCAGAGGCGCAGAGTCTGGCGGCCGCCTGGGCCGCGCGCCGCGGGGGCGGCGACCATGACCCGCCCACTCTCCGCCAGCACGACCGCCGCGCCCAGCGCGACGTCGGGCCCGGACAGCCCGCGCCATCCGATCCGCACGCCGCCCGCGAGCCGGACCGCCAGCCCTCCGGCCCCGGACGCCTCGCCGAGGTTCGCGGGCGGCACGACCGCAACGGCCAGCGCCCACCCGGCTCCCTGGATCGGGGCCTCGCCCGAAAGGCGGATCAGCCCCGACCCGCTCGCCGCCGGGAACGTCGCGGCGTCGGTGGTGAACGGCACCAGGACGCGGTTCAGGAGCGGCTCGAAGGTGGCCGGCGTGTGGGCGAGGGCCAGCCGCGACGCCCCGCCGATCGCTTTGAAGGCCGCGTTGTCCGCGTGGGTGACGGCCCCGCCGGCGGCGGTGAACTCGAAGGTGACGCGCCGAGGCAGCTCGACCCGCGCGGCGGTGCCGTCCTCGCCGCCGGGCCCAGGGGCCGCCGCCGCCGGGCCCAGGTCGAGTTCCAGTTCGAGCGTCGCCCGAACGCCCGAGCCGATGGTCAGGGTGTTGCCGCCGACGGTGGCCGCGGACGTTAGGCTGAGCCGGCCGCCCTTGACCCGCATGCCGACGTAGCCGCCGGCCGGGGCGGCCGGGGTGAGCGCCCGGGCCGCGATCCACACGCTGCCGGCGGGGATCGCGTAGTTCGTCGAGCCGGCGATCGCGAAGCCGCGCAGTAGGACACGCAGGAACGGCTCGGCCGACGGCGAGCGGACGATCGACACCTGCCTCACACGGATGAAGATGTCGAACCAGACCGGCCGGCCGTCCGCGTCGAGGAACGGCCCGAAGGTCCGTTCGACACGCTGGCCGGCCGCCCACGCCGGCAGCGACCCGCCCTCGGTGCTGGTCAGGAAGGGCACGGTCCGCCGGCTGACACGAACTCCTCCGCCGCCGGGGGCAGCGAGGTCGGCCGCCGACGTCAACTCGCTGACGACCGCCTCGTCCAGGCCAAAAACCTCGACCCGGCTCACCCCCACTCCGAGCCGCCGACCGCGGACTATGCTCGGGGTCACGGCGTCTTGGTCCGCCGAAGGTCCGCCGCCGGACAGACCGGCGGCGAGCAGCCGCCGTACTTCCCGGAGGTCGTCAGGCGTCGAGCCCCGACTCGGACGCAGCCCACCGGTCAGCCCGGCCAGTTCGGCGATCACGTCCTGACGGTCCATGGCCTGGCCTCTCCGAGTGACGGACGGATCGACACACTTGACGAAAAGATAACGGACTGCCCCCCGAAGTCACCAGAAATACTTTCGCAATACTTTGAAACTTCTCGCTGGACGCGACAGGCCTGGACTTCAAACTGGGAAATAGTCGCGGCTTCAGTGCTGAGAGTCTGTAAATCTTTCGGGTGACATGCCCCCTCCAACGGGTTGTATCATCGAACCCGTTGGAGGATCGCTCATGTCGGAACCGCTACCGCCGCCCCGCCTGCGGTCCCCGAACCGCGCCCGCGTCCTCGACGCCACCCCCATCGACGGGTTGCTCGGCGACGACCACCAGGCCCGCGTCGTCTGGGACTTCTGCCACGAGCTCGACCTGTCCCCCCTGCTCGACCCCATCCGCGCCCGACACGGACGGCCCGGTCACCCCGCCCTCGACCCCCGACTGGCCATCGCCCTGTGGCTCTTCGCCACCCTCGAAGGGGTCGGCTCCGCCCGCCAACTCGCCACCCTCTGCACCGAGCACGACGCCTTCCGCTGGCCGTGCGGCGGCGTGTCCGTCAACTACCACACCCTCGCCGACTTCCGCGTCGGGCACCTCGACTTCCTCGACGCCCTGCTCACCCATTCGGTCGCCGTTCTCCGCGAGCTGGGGTTAGTCGATCTGAACCGCGTGGCCCACGACGGCACCCGCGTTCGGGCCAGCGCCGGGGCCGCCTCGTTCCGCCGCGAGCCGACCCTCGTCGAGTGTCTGGCCGAAGCCGAGGACCAGGTGGCCCGACTGCGGGAGGAGATGGACGACGACCCGTCGGCCGGGTCCCGCCGACACGCCGCCGCCCGCGAGCGGGTCGAACGTCTCCAGCGGGCGTTGGACCGGTTGCCGGAGTTGGAAGCGAGGAAGAAACCCGACGAGCGGGACCGGGCGCGGTGTTCGACGACGGACGCCGACGCGACGGTCATGACGATGGCCGACGGCGGGTTCCGGCCGGCGTACGACGTGCAGTTCGCGGCCGACACGAAGGGCCAGGTGATCGTCGGGGTGGACGTGCTCACGACCGGCAGCGATCAGGGCCGGATGATGCCGATGGTGGCACGGATCCACGCGCGGCACGGCCAGTACCCTCCCGAGTACCAGGTCGATGGCGGGTACGCCCGGCACGCGGACCTGGAGGCGGCGGCGGCGAAGGGGGTGACGGTGTTCGCGCCGGTGCCGACGCCGAAGAACGCGGATCGGGATCGGCACCACCCGTTGGCGGCGGACGGTCCGGTGATCGCGGGATGGCGGGAGCGGATGGGCACGGCGGAGGCGAAGGCGGTGTACAAGGATCGGGCGGCGACGATCGAGTGCGTGAACGCGCAGGCGCGGAACCGGGGGTTGCGGCAGTTCGTGGTGCGGGGGGTGGTGAAGGCGGTGGCGGTGTGGTTCGCGGTGGCGCACAACGTGGCGTGTGGGGTCCGACTGCGCGCCGAGCGGCTGGCGGCGGCGACGTGAGCGGCGAACCGGGGTTTGAATGGTCTCGGTGGTCGTC
>JBBRUO010000131.1:0-12069 GCA_038247725.1 Gemmatales bacterium | reverse complement strand
TGCGGACGACCTTCCGAGTGCGGCCTCTGATCCCGAACCGCACTCGGAGAGAGCGGACGACCTTCCGAGTGCGGCCTCTGATCCCGAACCGCACTCGGAGAGTGCGGGCCACCTTTGGAGTTGACGCATGGACGCGCCCGCCACGACCATCCGCTTCAACCGCCTGCTGCCGTACTGGGCGGTGTTGCAAACCGACCTCCGCCAGACCCTGCGGAGTTGGGTGTTCCGCCTGTGGGTGATCCTGTCGCTGGTCGCGGCCGCCGGGTACGGGTTGTACAAGGTCGGCATCCACCGCGAGGCCGGGATCGTGCAGTCGGCGTCGGTGCAGACCGGCGACCTGATGCGGGGCGTGGCGGCCGCCAGCCTCGCGCTGATCGCCCTGCTGGCCGTCAGCGCCGTCAGCATGGAGCGGACGACGGTGGCCGACGCGGTCCTCAGCCGGGGCATCAGTCGGCACCAGTACTTCCTGGCCAAGTGGCACGCGCGGTCGGTCGTCGTCGTCGTCACGCTGGCCGTCATGTCGCTCGTCGTCCTCACCGCCTACCACTACCTGCTCGACCCGGACGTGACGCTGCGGGGCGGGGCGGCCGCCACCGTCATCGCGGCCGCCGTGCTGGCCGCCGTCGTCGCCTGGGGAGTCACTGTCGGCGCGCTGGCCAGCGGCACCGTCATCGGCATCACCCTGTTCTGGCTGGTCCTGTATGGCGTCATCGTCCTCTGCTCGTTCCTGCCGGACCCGTTCCCGTCGCCGACGTTCGTGATCGCCAAGATGCGGACGGTGCTGCGGGGGCACTTCGAGGAGATGGAAGTGGTGCGGGTGGCCGGCGGTTTCTTGGCCCTCGGACTCGTCGGGGCGGTCATCGGGTTAGTCGGCTTCGCCAAGAAGGATGTGTGAACAATATCAGTCGTTGATTCGAACTCGTCTCCCCGGTGAATGATGACCCGCCACCTCCTACTCGCGCTGGCCGTGACGACCGCCACGGGAGCGGCGGCCACCGCGCAACTCCAGATGGGGCCGCGACTGTCGCCGGGCGGGATCCCGGTCCTCGACAACCCGACGCCGCCGCCCGTCGCGGCGACGGATGTCCTTGCGCCGGCGGCCGTGCGGAGCGGGACCGTGGAGCCGACCGACATACTCGCCGGGACCGCCGCGCGGAGTGGGCAACAGCACTGGGTGTCGCTGAACCTGGGGTCGCTTCAGCCGACGACGGCCCGCCTGGGCGTGAAGGTGTGGGACCGGCCGAACGGGTCGCTGTGGCTGGAAGTCTACGGCGGCAGCGTACTCGTGGACGCCATGTACGGGTTCGGTGCGCGGCTCCAGTTCACCGCGAAAGAGTTCGGGAGTGGCGACCAACTGATGATCGCCCCCGGCATCGGCACGCACATCTTGCCGCAGTGGGAGGCGGAGACGAGAGGATACCGCCGGGGCCGGTATTCCAACTATTCCGACTACCGCCGGACCACCTTGTACTTCCTCGTCGGCGACGTGGACATCTCGTGGCTGCACGACTTCAGCCCGCACTTCGGGTTCGAACTCGGCGTCAAACTCGGCCTCGCCGCGCGGGTCGGCGGGGACATCGGCGACTGGTACCCGGAGTACCTGATGTTCGGCCCCAGCCTGTACCCGGTGATCAGCTTTCACACCGGCTTCCGCTTCTGAGGGCTGCCATGCGCCACCGCGTCAGTCGCCTCTCGCGCCGGGCGTGGCTCGCCTCGGCTGCCCTGCATGCGGTCGCGGCCGCCGGCCTGTACCTGTTGCTCCCCGCCGCGTCGCCCCGCGCGGCAGCAGTTCCGGTGATCGCATCGCGGGCGGACTCGTTCCAACTCAGTCTCGAGTTGCCGGGCGACGAGCCGCCGGCGAATGTCCTCCCAGCCCCCCGCATTCCTGCACAACCGCCCGCCGAGCCGGAGTCGGTCACCGAACCCGGCCGGATGCCCACCGTCACGGCTGTGCCTGCGGCGATTCCCGACGATTTGCAAATGATGCTCCGCGATCTCGCCGCTCGGCCGACACCGCGGCAGCAGCCGAACGCGACGGAGTTCCCCCTGCCGGCCATTCCGCCCGATGTGACGCCCGCCGCCGACACTCAGCCCGTCGAACCCGTCGCGCCACCGTCACCTGCGGCACCACCTCCCGCCGTAGCCACTTCGAAACTGGGTGGCGGGAAGCCGATCCACGGCCCACTGCCGGACGGCACGGTCGCGGTGTATCTGCTCGATCGCTCGGCCAGCATGGGGTTGAACCGCGACACCTTTGACGCCGCCCGCGCGGCCCTGATTGCCACCGTGGCCGGCACCCCAACTGGGGCGAAGGTCCAGGTGCTGACGTATCACACGACCGCGACGCCAGTGCTGCCCAGCGGTGCGGGGAAGCTGTTGGTCTGTTCGGAGGAGGTGACTCGCGAGATCACCGCCGCTGTCGCGGAGTTGAAGGCGGAGGGGAACAGCGCGCACGAGCCGGGCTTGAAGGCGGCGGTCGCCCTTGGCGCGGATTACGTCATCTGGATCACGGACGCTTCGGACGAGGAACTGGCGAAGGCGACACGGGCGCTGAAGGCCGCGCGGAAGCCGGTGGCGGTGTACGTCGCCCGCGCCGCCAACGGCACCGTGGCGGCACCGGCGGAGTTACGGTAGCAGGTCGGCGACCGCGAGCGATTGCGCCGGCGCGTTCAGTGGCGTGACGGTGTCACTGACGCCGAGCGTGAGAGTCGTTCGATACGCATGTCCGCCGGCGGGGATCGGGGCCGGGTCGCGATACACCAACAACTTCCTGGCATTCACGTCCGCCACCCAGTAGTCGGCGATACCCTGCTCGGCGTACAGTTCGGCCTTCGTGGTGGTGTCGTAGAAGAGCGACGTGTCCGACACTTCCACGATCAGCAGCGTATCGGTCGCCGTCGGGTGATCGGTGTAGTCGGTCATCGTGCCTCGATAGACCGCCACGTCCGGTTCCGGGTCCGAATCCGGCAACGTGACCGGCCCCTGCTCGTTCACCCAGCCGAGGTTGGTGACCTCGAAAGTGGCAACCAGCGTCCGCGCGATGGTCGTCTTCGCGAGAGTGTGCGGCCAGTTGACGGCGCTCATTTCGACGATCTCCCCGCGGATGCGTTCGACCCGCCGGCCGTGGAAATAGCCGAGGTCCGCGAGTTGGTAGTACTGTTCGCGGGTGAACCGGAACGGGCGCGGAGGTTGCGCGGACATGTTCTCCCCTCGTGATGACGAATAGCGTTGAATTCCGAGGAACGCGGATGACGCGGATCAAAGCCGGGATGAAGAGGATCAGAACGAGTGAAAATCTTGGTTTGATCCGCGCTTCGATCCGCGTCATCCGCGTTCCTCGGAATTGAAGAGTTCGGGTGCCATCACCATTTGGCCAGGGTGCTTCGCGCGGCGTCCAGCCACGCCGTGTCGTCGTTGTCGTCCAGGGCGGCGAAGTGCCCTTTCACGCGGCGGAAGGCCATCTTCAGGAACGCCTGGCCCGCCGTGGCGTCGGCGAACGGGTCGGCCGGGGCCGGCGTCCCGTTGGATTGTGCCCGTGACAGCATCGCGTCCAACCGGGCCAGGGTGCAAGACGCGGCATACAGGTCGAGGGCGATGTCGGCGATCCGCTCGTGGACCAGTTGCGCCTGCACGAAGGTGGTCTCGTCCTTCAGCCTCATGAAGACGTGCGGCAATTTCAGTCCGAACTCGCGGACCAACCGGCCGAGGGTGTAAGCGTCGTCGCGGAGGGCGTCCGCCTGCACCGGCACCTTCGGCGCGCTCGTCGTCAGCCACGGGGCGATCAGTTTGGTGCCGACGCCGACGGCAGACGGCAGCCGGCGGAAGAACCCCCGCACCCCGCCGAGCGCCTCGTCCCGCAGCTTCTTCAGGTACTCGCCGGGGGCGCGGCAACCGACGACGGCGATGAACGCCTTCAGCACGTCGTTCGCCCCCTCGCCGATGGTGTTGATCCGCGCGTCCCGCATCCACCGCTCAATGGGCTGGTCGCAGAAATAACCCTTGCCGCCCCACACCTGCAACGTGTCGTTGACGATGGTCCAGAGATGTTCAGTGGCGAACACCTTTAGCATCGCTGTTTCCAGCATGTAATCATCGGCCCCGCGATCAATGAAGGCCGCGCATTGCGCCGTCATCGCCTCCATCGCGAACGTGTGGGCGGCGGCGAACCCGACCTTCTTCTGAACCAGTTGGAACTCGGCCAACGTCTGTTGGAACTGCCGGCGGGTCTTGGCGTGCGTCACCATCGCCTGGATGCACACCTTGGCGTGGCCGGTGCAGGTGGCCCCGAAGGTGGTGCGGCCGAAGTTCAGCACCGTCAGCGCGGCTTGCAGGCCACGGCCGAGCTTGCCGAGGACGTTCTCCTTCGGCACCCGCATGTCGGTGAATGTCATCTTGCCGGTGGCGGTGCCGCGGATGCCGCACTTCTCGGCGCGGGCCTCCACGACGTGGAAGCCGGGCATGTCCGGCGTCACGAGGAACGCCGTCACCTTCCCGTTCGGGTCTTTCGGGTCCGGGGTGCGGGCCATCACGGTGAGGATGTGCGCGATGCCGCCGTTGGTAATGTAATGCTTGGTGCCATTCAGGATGTATGCCGAGCCGTCCTCGGTGGGCGTGGCGGTCGTGCGCACCCCGGCGGCGTCGGACCCGGCCTCCGGTTCGGTCAGCGCGAACGCGCACAACTGGGACCCGTCGAGCAACCCCGGCAGCCACTTCGCCTGCTGGTCCTTCGACCCGAACAGCACCAGCGCCCGCACGCCGATGGAGTGGTGGGCGTTCACGAACACGGCCGTGCTGGCGCAATGCCCGCCGAGGATTTCCATGCACTTCAGGTACTGCTGCTGGTTGAACCCGGAGCCGCCGAACTCCGTCGGGATGGTCAGCCCGTACAGGCCGAGTTTCGCCAAGCCGTCCACCACGGTATCCGGGATGCGGGCCTCGCGGTCGATCTTCATGTGGTCGATGTGCTCGTCCGCGAACGCCCGCACCTTCGCCGCCATGTCGTCCGATGCGGCCTGCATCTCCGGCGACAGCTTCGGGTACGGGAACAGCACGTCGCCCTTGAACCGGCCGAAGAACAAGGACTTGGCGAACCCGAGTCGGTCCAACTCCGGGCCGAGCATCTCCTCGACCTGCTTCTTCTGCTCATCGATCTGCGATTGCGTCAGAGCCATTGGGACTCACCCGTGGGAGGGAGGACGGGAGCATAGGGAATTGTAGGCGGCCTCCGCGCCTGCCTCGGCATTTGGCCGTCACTGAGCATGACCGCCCCCGTGTACTTGTGGACCGTCCGCCCGTTGGGTAAGTTTAAACGGGTTCCCCTCTTGGAGTGCATCACATGGCCGACGAAATCACCCCCGAAGTGCGGACGCAGCGGATGAAAGAGTTTCTGAGCATGTTGCCGCTGACGCTGGAACTGGCCGGCCTGCCGAAGTGCGCGCCGGGGTCACTGTTCAACGAAGGGCAGATGGAGGTGCGCGTGACGGTCGTCCGCAACGCCTACAAGTTGGCCCACCAGTTGATCCGCGAGATCGGCGAGAAAGGGGTGAACGGCTGACGGTCGGTGCGGCGGCCCGGAGTGCGGTGAGGCGGTGGCGAATCGGCGACGCGCACCGCTCTCGGAGTTCGCGTTACTTCAGTCCCTTCACGAACTCGAGCACGTCCTTGGCGTGGGTGGCCGGCTTCACGGTGTCGTAGATCTTGGCGATCTTGCCGTCTTTGCCGATCACGAACGTCACCCGTCCCGCCACCTTGCCCTTCAGGATGCCGAGGGCCTTGATGAGTTTCGCGTCGGGGTCCGAGATGAGCGGGTACGGGTACCCCTTGTCGTCGCTGAACTCCTGGTTGTAGCTGACCTGATCCGCGCTCGCGCCGAACACGACCGTGTCGGCGGGGAAGTCCTTCAGGACTGCCTTAAACGCATTGCATTCGACCGTTCACCCGCCGGTCTTGGCCTTCGGATAGAAGGCGATCACCACCGTCTTCCCTTTCAGGTCGGCGAGGGACATTTCCTTCTTCGCGTCGGTGGCCCCGGCGGGGGCGGTGACGGGGAGCGTGAAATCGGGGAACTGATCCCCCACCTTCACCTTCAACATGGAGTCGTCGGCGGGGGCGGTGGCGGCAACTGCCGCGACCAGCACCCCGGCGGCCACCCAGCGGGCCGAGCGGAACATGGACACACCTCGGGACGGGACGCGCGACCGAACTGGCCGCGTTCCCATTGTTCCAATCTCGCCCGCCAGGTGCAAGGAGTGGGTCGGGGAATTGCGCGCCGTCACGCGTCAATCGGCGGGATCAGGCCGAACCCTTCTTCCGCTTCGCGACCAACAAGGTGATCGGCGGATGGAATCGTACCCCATCGCAAACGGGCGGCTTGGTCTTCAGCCCGAAGGGCTTTCTCTTCCAGCCCAGGCCTCCGGCCTGGGTCTGGTTGCGGTGAAATCCGGAGCCTGAAAAGGCTCTCTCTTCCCCGTCCATGAGCGACCCTAACAGGGTCGGAAAACAAACCCGCCCGGATACCCAGGCCGGAGGCCTGGGCTGGAGGAGACAGCCCTTCGGGCTGAAGAGCGGCGGTTTTGCGCTTGTTGCCAGCGGGTAGAATTCCACTCCCGAACGTCTAACAGGATACCCGTCCCAGTGGAAGTGCTGCGACCTCCGCTCGCGACTCGCTCATCGCGGGTCGCGTCCGAGTACTCGGAGTGCTTGGGCGCGGACGAGAGCCAGGGATTCGCTCAACTCCGCGAGGGCCGCCAACTCGTCACGCTCTAGCGCGGTCAACAGGCCGTCGGTGTTGCGGCCCATGAGCCACGTCAGCCGCTCGTCCGTCTTTGAAGGAAACCGCATCCCCGCGACGGTTTCAAGGAAATCAACGGACTCCGGGGAGAACTGTTACCGAGTTGGATTGTACCTGCGCTGGGCGCTGCACCTCAATGTCTCGGAGCCGATTACGCCCGGCTGAAGGCCGGCGTGCGCTCCTCGGTGGGGGCGTCCGGGGCGGCCTCGGGCGGCGTCGTCTCCGTCGGTGCGGCGTCCGAAATCGGGGCGTCCACCGCAACGCGGTCGGCCGTCACCACCGGTTCGCCCTTCAACCCGGCGACGAACATCCCCACGCGCGTCAGCCCTTCCCGCAGCCGGCCGTCTTCCTCGGCGAAACTGATCCGCACGAAATCGGTCCCGCTCGGCCCGTAGGCCGCCCCCGGCCCGACCAGCACGCGGTGTTCGCGCAGCAGTTTCTCCGCGAACGCCCGCCCGGTCAGCCCCAGCCCCGCGACCGACACCCAGCAGGTGTACCCGCCGGTCGGCGTCGTCGGCTCCAGTCCCATGCCGCGAAGGCGTTCGAGGGTGTAGTCCCGCTTCCGCCGGAAGAGTTCCCGCGTCGGGGCGAACAGCGACTCGGCGGCGGTCAGCGCCTTCAGCGCGATCTGCTGGCAACTCGCCGGCACGAACGGCGCGGACAGATTGGCCATCAGCGAGACGGCGTTGACGAGGGGTTTCGGCCCCGTCACCCAGCCGACGCGGGCCGCCCCGACGCCGTACCCCTGCGTCACCGACCCGGCCGTCAGCAGGCGGTTTTCCGTGCCGACCACCTCCGCCAGCGCGGGGCGCGGGGCGTCGGTGTAGCGGTAGCGGTCGAAGCTCTGGTCGACGTAAACCAGCACGTCTTGCCGGCGGGCGAGCCAGGCGATCTGCTCGTAATCCTCGGCCGACAGCGTGCCGCCGGTCGGGTTGGTCGGGTCGGCGATGGCCAGCAGCATCGCCCCGCGGAGGGTGCGGGCCAGCCCGTCCACGACGAACCGGGTGCGGCCGTCCTCGGTCCACGTCGGCACCCAGCGGACCTTCGCCCGCCGCGACTTCGCCCCCAGCGCGAACAGCGGCGAACACGGGTCGAACAGCACCACCCGGTCGCCGGGGTTCACGAACGCATCCAGCACCGCCGCGAACCCGGCCGTCGCGCCGTGCGTGACCAGCACTTCGTCGTCCGGGTTCACCGCCCGCCCGCACCGCTCGGCGATGGCCGCGCGGAGGGCGGCGTCCCCGTTGGTGGACGCCGCCCCAAAGTGGTAGCCCGGCGGGCGGCCGCCGTGGAACGCCTCCACGGGCGGGGCGGAGCGGTTCAGGTTCAGCACGTCGCCGCCGTCGGCGTTCGGGAACGTGGCCGGGTCGGTCAGTTCGTCCACCGGCGCGGCCAGCACGCGATCCGAGTAGTACCGCAGGAAGCGCTTGCCGCCGTGGGACAGCCGGTCGGCAGACGGGTGGAACCGGGCGAGACCGGAGCGGACGAGCAGCCGCTTCCAGAAGAACGACAGGGCCATGCGCGGCCTCCGTGCCGGGGATGAGCGAATCGGGATGCCATTGTGCTGCCATCCGCCGGCGAAGTCACCCCCAAGTTGCGGCCGCGCGCGGCGGCGTCAGCGGTCCAGGACCTTGATGGGGAACTCCGGGTTCGGGGTGTGCTGGTCGGCCATCAGCTTTTCGAGCTTCGCCAGCACCTCCGGGTTCTTCGCCGCCACGTCGGTGGTTTCCGTCGGGTCGGCGTCGAGGTCGTACAGTTCCGTCTTCGGCGTGGCGTCCTTGGCCAACGGGTTGAGCTTCTGCCGAACTGCCTTCCACCGCGCGACGATGATCGCCTGCTGGCCGCCGTAGCCGGGGAACTCGCGGTACAGGAACGGTCGCGTCTCTTGTTCCTCGCCGAGTAGCGTCGGCGCGAAGCTGATGCCGTCGATGCCCTTCGGGCTGTTCGCGCCGCCGGTCAACTCCACCACGGTCGGCAGCCAGTCCTCGAAGCCGGTGACGCGAGCCGACACGCCCGGCTTGATCCTGCCCGGCCACCACACGATGCCCGGCACGCGGAACCCCCCCTCATACAGCGACCCCTTCCGCCCGCGCAGCCCGCCGTGAGAGTTGAAGAACTCGCAGTCGGTGCCGCCGAGTTGGTCGTACAGCGGGCCGTTGTCGCTGGTGAAGACGATGATCGTGTTCTTCTCCAGCCCCAGCTTCGTCAGGTGATCCACCAGCCGGCCGATGTCGCGGTCCATGCGGGTGACCATCGCGGCGTAGGTGGCGCGGGGGTTGAACGTCGGCGTGTACCCCTTGCCGCCGGGGTACGGCGGGTCGTCCCACTTGCCGGCGTACTCCTTCAGCGAGTCGGCTGGCACTTGCAGCGCGAGGTGCGGCACCGTCGTCGGCCAGTACAGGAAGAACGGCTTCGCCTTGTTGTCCGTGACGAACTTGATGGCCTCTTCGGTAATCAGGTCCGGGGCGAACTCGGTGCCGCGGAACCGGGCGTAAGTGGCTTCCTGGGTCGGGTCTTCGCCGGGCTTCAATTTGTCGTGCGCGGGGAACGGCTTGTTCTTCAGCGGCCGGCGGGTGGTGTCGTCCCAAAGGTATGTGGGGTAAAAGTTGTGCGCCACCCGCTGGCAGTTGTACCCGAAGAAGCGGTCGAACCCTTGCTTCAGCGGGTCGCCGTCGGAGCCGGGACCGCCGAGGCCCCACTTGCCGAACCCGCCGGTGGCGTACCCGTTCGCCTGCAGCAGGCGGGCGAGGGTGGCGGTGTCTTTGGTCAGTGGGTGCTGACCTTCGGGCTTCACTTCGCGGTTGTTCCGGACCTGGGCGTGGCCGGGGTGCATGCCGGTCATTAGCACGCACCGCGACGGCGCACACACGGCGTTCCCGGCGTAGTGACGGGTCAGCCGGATGCCTTCCTTGGCCAATTTGTCGAGGGTCGGCGTTTTGATCTTGGTCTGGCCGTAACTGCCGAGGTCGCCGTAACCAAGATCGTCGGCCATGACGAACACGACGTTCGGCTTGTCGGCGGCGGACACCGGCACGGCCAGCAACAGGGCGAGTAGGAGAGTGCGTGTCACGAGGACGCCTCCAGGGGATGCGGGGCACCCGGTGGGTATAGGCAATGGATCGTCATTCGCCCTCGTTTCGGTCGGGCCGGATCGGTACGTTAGGCCGACTCACCCCCATCCCCTCCCGACATCAATAGCAGGTCCGGTCATGCGGCGGTTCGTGGACAGGGCCATTCCGCGTGGCCCGGCGGGTGTGAACACGATTTGCCGCTCGTGCAACGGCACAAGTCCTGGTCGGCGGCGGGCGGCGAGGCGGCGAATCTTCTCTTGCCAGGTCGAGGCATGTCGGTCACACTCGAATACTCGGCTCGTTCCCTCGGAGGCTCCTGCCGTGCTGCCCACTCTGGCCATCGCCCTGCTAATGCCCGCCGCGCCAGTGCCGAAAGTCACCGAACGACAGAAGGTCGAACAATTGTTCGGGAAGATCGTGGACCCGAAAGGGGACTGCGAATTCAAGTTGAACGGGGACCACCTGAGCGTCACTCTTCCGGCGAACGCGCCGAAGTACCTGAACCATGAGGGCGATAACGTCCCGAAGGTCGCCCCGAAACTCGGGCGGGCGGTGAAGGGCGATTTCGCGGTGACGGTGCGAGTCGCGGTGACGCTGGGGAAGGAGGCGAAATCGGGCGGCAAGTCTGAGCTTGCCTACCTCGGCGGTGGCATACAGGTCCGGTCGAAGGATGGTACTTGGGCGCGGATCTGTTACTCCAACAACGTCTTCAAAGGTCGCGACCGACCCGGATACGGGTGCGAAGCGCCGCCGAATATCAAAGCCTTCGGCTACTGCGACACTGCGCACATCAACGACTCCATCAAGGCCGGTCAAGATCTGTATGTAAGGCTAATTCGCCGGGAGAATCGGCTCGAATTCGCGACCTCGATCGACGCGAAGGAATGGCACACGCCGATGACCGCCGAGTTCAACTTGCCCGACGAGTGTACCGTGTTCCTGTACGCCACGCACTCGTCGGACAAGGCCCGGACGGTGGCGTTTTCGGAATTCAAGGTCACGCCCCCACCGAAGGAGGAGTAGAAATGACACGCTTCGCGGTCCTGTTGCTCGCGCCGCTCCTGCTCGCCGCGCCGGTCGTCGCGCAGCCCAAAGCCGAACCGCCCACCGTGCTGCTGCTCGGCGACTCGATCCGCATCGGGTACGCGCCGCTGGTGGCGAAGAAGCTGGCCGGCCTCGCCAAGGTTGTTCACCCCGGTCGGGCCAACGGCGGCGACTCGGCGAACACGCTGAAGAACCTCGCCGCGTGGGTCGGCGACCACAAGCCGGCCGTCATCCACTGGAATAATGGCCTGCACGACTTGAAGTTCTCCAAGGCCGACAAGACGCATCAGGTGGCGCTCGCGGAGTACGCGACGAACCTGAAACTCATCGTGGCGGAACTCCAGAAGGTCGCGCCGGGGCGGGTGATCTTCGCCAACACCACGCCCATCGTGGACGACCGACACGCCAAGCGGAAAGCCGCCTTCGACCGCTTCGACGCCGATGTGCAAAAGTTCAACCGCGCCGCCGAAGAAACGCTCGTCCCGCTCGGCATTCCGGTGGATGACCTGTACCGTGTCGTGCAGGACGGCGACCCGCGAATGATGCTCGGCGCGGACGGCACCCACTACACCCCGGCCGGGAACGAGCGGCTCGCCGAGGCCGTCGCGGACTGCATCAAGCGGCAACTGCTTCAACTGAAAGCCCCGAAGGAAGTGACGGCGAAGGGCGGCGGGCCGGAGGCGATTGCCGCGTACCAGAAAGCCGAGGCCGAGCGCGACGCCGCCGTGCCGGAGCAATTCAAGAAGCTGAAAGCGCCGGACTTCGAGGTGCCGAAGGACGCGAAGGAGTGGGCCACCCGTCGGGCCGACGTGAAGGCCAAAGTCATCGCCTCGCTCGGCGATTTACCCGCCCGCGCGAAGACGCCGCTGGTGAAACTCGTTTCGGCCGAGAAACGCAAGGGGTACTCGCTGGAACGGCTGCGGATCGACAACGGCGTCGATGGCGAGATGTCGGCGATCGTGCTGATCCCCGACGGGGTGAAGACGCCCGCGCCGTGCGTCATGTGGCTGCACTCGTCCAGCGTCGATCACAACCAACTCCTCATCCCGAACACGAACGGCGGGGCGGAACCACTCGGCGAGACGTTCATCAAAGCCGGCTACGTCGTGTTCGCTCCGGATGCCGCGTGGTACGGCGACCGCGCGGGCGCGGGGCCGAGCGGCA
>JBBRUO010000130.1:0-12106 GCA_038247725.1 Gemmatales bacterium | reverse complement strand
GACTCCGCCGAGATGAAGATGGGCAGGTCGCCCATCAGCCTCACGCCCCGCTCCCGCGCGTAGTGCCGGAGGGCGGCGAGTTGGCGGAACACCAGGAACTGCGTGAAGCGGACGCGATCCACCGCCTCGGCCAGGGTCTCCGCCGCCCGCTTCAGCGCGGCCGGGTCCCGCTGCACCAGTCCCTCCGGCCAGTCGGTCCACGGCACGCCGGGGCGCGACTCCTTCAGAGCCATGAAGAGGGCGAAGTCCTCGAGCCAATCGACCTGCTTCTTCCGAAACGTCGTGTACGCGGCCTTGAGCGGCGCTGCGGCACCGCCGCGGAACCGTTCCCACGCCAGGTGGAGCAGTGTCGCCTTGAACCGGTTCACATGGGGGTAGTCCACCCGGCCGGGGCCGAACGGCTCGCCGGCGATATCCGACGCTTCCAGCAGACCGTCGGCGATCAGGTCGTCGGGCGAAATCAGAACCGGGTTGGCCGCGAACGCGGAGAACGCCTGATACGGGGAGTCCCCTTCTCCCGGTGGCGTCAGCGGCAGCAGTTGCCACCACGTCTGCCCGGCGGCGGCGAGCGTGTCCACCCAGGCACGGGCGGCGGGACCGAAATCCCCCACGCCGTACGGCCCCGGCAGTGAGGTCGGGTGGAGCAGCACCCCCGCGGTTCGCGCGCGGACGGGGGAGGGAACCGGCGAGATCATGTGCCATCCTCGGGAGAAGTCCCCACGGTAGTCGGTGCCCGTTCCCACCGCGATCCCACTTCCGCCCACGGGGTTTCCGCACATGGGCGTCGCGGAACGGGTGGTGGCCCCCGCCCGGCATGGGGTATCATTGGGACGGTCGGTCCCTACGCTCCCCCACCCCGGAGACGCCCTCGTGATTCGCTCCCTCTCCCTCGTCGCGGCGCTGCTGCCGCTGACCGTCGGCGCGGCGGCCGAACCGCTCGCCGGCAAGAAGCCGAACGTCGTGTTCATCCTGACCGACGATCAGGGGTACGGGGATGTCTCCGCCCACGGCAACCCCGTACTGAAGACGCCGAACCTCGACCGCCTGCACGCCGAAGGCGTCCGGTTCACCGACTTCCACGTCAGCCCCACCTGCGCGCCGACCCGCTCCGCCCTGCTGACCGGCCGCCACGAGTTCAAGAACGGCGTCACGCACACCATCCTCGAACGCGAGCGTCTCACGCTGAAGGCCACCACGCTGGCGCAAGTGCTGAAGACTGCCGGCTACACGACCGGCATCTTCGGCAAGTGGCACCTCGGCGACCAGGCCGAGTACCAGCCGAACCGCCGCGGGTTCGACGAGGTGTTCATCCACGGGGCCGGCGGCATCGGTCAGAGCTACCCCGGCAGTTGCGGCGACGCGCCGGGCAACACCTACTTCAACCCCGCCCTGTGGCATAACGGCAAGTTCGAGAAGACTAAGGGATACTGTACCGACATCTTCTTCGACCAGGCGACGAAGTGGATCGACGGCGTGAAGGGCAAGGACAAGCCGTTCTTCTGCTACATCCCCACGAACGCCCCGCACGGCCCGCTGACCGTGCGGCCCGAAGACGAGGCACGCTACAAGGACAAGGTGAAGCAGGCGAACGCCGCCAAGTTCTTCGGCATGATCGCCAACATCGACGACAACGTCGGCGAAATGCTCGTGAAGCTGAAAGACTGGGGGCTGGAAAAGGACACGCTCATCATCTTCATGAGCGACAACGGCGGCACGGCGGGCGTGCAAGTGTTCAACGCCGGGATGCGCGGGTCGAAGGGGTCGCCGTGGATCGGCGGCACGCGGGCGTCGTCGTTCTGGCGGTGGCCGGGCACGCTGACGCCGGGCGACTGCGACCGGCTGACCGCGCACATCGACTTCTTCCCCACCCTGGCCGAACTCGCCGGCGCGACGATCGCCGATGACGTGAAGCCGCAGGTCGAGGGCCGCAGCCTGGTCCCGCTACTGATGAACCCGAAGGCGGAGTGGGCCGAGCGGACACTTTTCACGCACGTCGGGCGGTGGCCGAAGGGGGCGGGCATCGACGATTACCAGTTCGCCAACTGTAGCGTCCGCACGCCCCGCTGGCACATGGTGTCGGCCGGTAAGGGCAAGGCCAAGCAGCAGTGGCAACTCTTCGACCTGACGGCCGACCCCGGCGAGAAGGCCGACGTGCTGGCGGCCCACCCGGACGTGGTGAAGAAACTGACCGCCGAGTACGACACCTGGTGGAAGTCGCTGCCGCCGTATCTGGTGAACGAGGATGCCGTCCAGCCGAAGGAGAACACCTTCAAGGAACTCTACTGGAAGCAGTTCGGGACGCCGAAGCAGGAGTGATCGCCGTCACCGCTTCGGGTCCGTGCCGACGGCCCGCAGGCCGGTCCCCCGCGTTTCGGTCAGCGGGTCGCCGAGGTCCTGGCGGAACTCGTCACCGAGCGCCGCCAACCGCTTCACGACGTCCGGGTGCTTCGCCGCCACGTCCGTCGTCTCGCCGGGGTCGGCCGTCAGGTCGAACAGCGACTGCGCGAGCTTCGCCACCTTGTACCCGTGCCGCGACGCGATGCCCTTGATGCCGGATTCGGTGATGGAGTCCGGCTTCATCTTGGCGAAGTTGGCCGGCTTGCCGTCCGTCCCCGGCGGGCCGTTCACCGTCAGGTACTCGTGAGCGAAATGCAGCTTCCACTTCCCGCTGCGGACCGCGTGCAACTCCGCCCCGGAGAAATAGGCGAACGACTGCCGCCCGGTCGCCCCCTTCACGCCTCGCAGCAGCGGGGACAGGTCCACCCCGTCGATCTTCTTCGCCGGCAAGTCCGCCCCGATCAGTTTGGCGACCGTCGGCAGCAGGTCGAGGCCGGTCATGAGGTCGGCACACACGCGACCGGGCGGCACCTTCCCAGGCCAGCGTGCGAGGAACGGCACCCGGACCCCGCCCTCGAACGCAGTCAGTTTCCCCTCGCGGTACGGCTTCGCGTTGCCGGCGTGCGTGCCGTAACTGAGGAACGGGCCGTTGTCGGACATGAAGAAGACGAGCGTGTCTTCGTCCAGATCGGCGGCTTTGATCGCTTTGAGAATCTCCCCCACGGACCAGTCGAGTTCCTCGACCACATCGCCGTACAGCCCGCGGGCGGACTTCCCGATGAACTTGTCGGACGCGAAAATCGGGACGTGCGGCATGACGTGCGGGACGTACAGGAAGAACGGCTTCGCTTTATTCGCGTTGATGAACCCGACGGCCTTCTCGGTGAAGCGTTTGGTGAACAGCGCCTGGTCCGGGTCGCGTTCCACGACCTTGTCGTTCTCGTAGAAAGGCAGTGCCGGGATGCCGCGGACGATGGGGTGCAGCGGGCCGTTGTCGTTCGAGTACGGTAGCCCCGCCCACTCGTCGAACCCGTTGCGGGTGGGGAAGAAGACAGGCCGCGTGCCGAGGTGCCACTTGCCGTAATGGGCGGTGGCGTACCCCTTCGCCCGGCACAGTTCCGGCAGCAGCGCCTCGTCCGGGTGGATGCCGGTGGTGCTGGTGTGGTTCAGCGCGCCGGAGAGGCCGATGCGGTTCGGGTAGCAGCCGGACATGAGCGCGGCCCGCGACGCGGTACACACCGGCTGGGCGACACAGAAGCTGGTGAACCGCGTGCCTTCCTTCGCCAGCCGATCCAAGTTCGGGGTGCGGATGTCCGTCGCCCCGTAGCACCCCACATCCGCGTACCCGAGGTCGTCGGCGACGATCAGCACGACGTTGGGGGGGCGTTCGGCGGCGAAAGCACCCAGTGACAGCACGATGACAGTGAACACGCCGAGAAGAGGAAGGCGCATGGTGTCGGTTCCGGGAAAGGGGAATGTGGCTGTCAGTGTGGTTCTTGGGGTTGATGTCGCTTTTTCAGACCTCACCCCCCGGCCCCCTCTCCGTCCCGGAGAGGGGGTGTTCAAGTGGGAAACGTAGCCGAGTAGCCGTGTTCCGGCCTTGGATTCATTGGGGGATTCGATTTCCAATGCCGAACGCCCGTTCCACCGGTGCGGGTTGAACACCCCCTCTCCGGAACGGAGAGGGGGTCGGGGGTGAGGTCTGAAAACTCGGGAAAACACCGGTACCTGCCCTGACAGGGTGATGTGGTCAACGGATGACGACGTTGAGTTCAGACAACTTGCCCGTGAAAGGCTTGCCCTTCGAGTAGTTCGCCACCGGTTGCCCGTTGTCGTGACCCAGGCAGAAGTTTTCGGCCGGTTGGCGCGGAATCAAGCCCGAACCCTTCGCGGTGACGGCTTTTTGGTCGCCGACCGTGAGGGTCAGTGAGCCGTCCTTCGCCAACGCGGCCTCGATCTTCACCGGGCCTTTGATCGGTTGCGATTGCACTTCGGTGATCCCGTCCCCCTGCTCCGTCCGCACCGTGAAGGCGACTCGCCCGCCCTTCAAGTACACGGCGTATCCGGCGGTGGCACCCCCGTGGGCGACGATCACGGTATCGGTCAGTTCCGTCTCGAGCTGGCAGGTCAGCGTAAACGCCTTGTCTTTGACTTGCGGTGCGGCCGCAGTCCGGATGGCGTCGCTGGGTTTGAGTTTGCCCAAGTCGGCGGGCTTGCTCGGGCCTTTCGCTTTCGGTGTGTCATCGGTCGGGTACAGGGTCTTGGGGTTCGCCACGACTCCCGCCGGCCGCCGCGCGGTCGGGGCTTTGCTACCGATCTCGTCGTTCATCTTGGCGGCCAACTTCGTCAACTTCGCCACCACGTCGGGGTTCTTGTCGGCGACGTTCGTGGTTTCGCCGATGTCGGTGTCGAGGTTGTAGAGCCGAGGGTTGGTCTTGGACGCCTCGGCCGTGGACTTGTCGAACGGGTCGTTTTGCGGGGCGATGGCGAGCTTCCACGGCCCCTGCCGCACCGCTTGCAGGTTGTACCCGCCGAAGTAGTAATGCGCCTCGCGCGGCGACTCCTGGCTCTTGCCAAACAGCAACGGCGAGATGTCACGGCCGTCGATGACCGGTTCGGCGGGAACCTTGCCGCCGGCGAGCGCGACGAACGTCGGCAGCAGGTCGATAGTCCCAGCGACGACATCGCAGGCGCTCTTCGCCGCGATCTTGCCCGGCCACCACGCGATGGTGGGCACGCGGACCCCGCCTTCCCAGGTGCTGCCCTTGCCGCCGCGCAACGGCTTCGCGCTGCCGCCGTCGGTCCCCTTGATGAGCCAAGGCCCGTTGTCGCTGGTGAAGATCACCAACGTCTTCTCGCTCAGCTTCAGCTCACGGACGGTGTCCATCACTTGCCCGACGCTCCAATCGACTTCCTCCACCCAGTCGCCGAAGCGGCCGTTGGCGGACTTCCCGCGGAACTTCTCACCGGGGAAGATGGGCGTGTGAACGGCGGTATGCGGCATGTACAGGAAGAACGGCTTATCCTTGTTCGCCTTGATGAACCCGACGGCCTCCGCCGTGTACCGCTCCACGACCGTACGTTGCCCTTCGTCCGTCAGCAGGGCATCGACCTTTTCATCGCGGATCAGCGGCACGACCCGCTCGCCGGTTTCCTTCGACTTGCGCTGCATGTCGTTCGAGTACGGGATGCCGAGGTAGTGGTCGAAGCCCTGTTTCGTGGGCAGGAACTCCGGCTGGTCGCCGAGGTGCCACTTGCCGACGATCTGCGTCGCGTAGCCGCACTCCTTCAACCGCTCGGCGACGGTGACTTCCTTCGGGTTCAGCCCCTGCGGGCCGGCCGGGAAGAAGACGCCCGGCACCGAGATTCGCGCGCCGTAGCAGCCCGTCAGCAGTTGCGCCCGCGACACCGAGCAGACCGGCGCGGCGTAGAAACTGGTCAATTTCATCCCCTCGGCGGCCATGCGGTCGAGGTTGGGTGTCTTCTGCTTCGTCGCCCCGAACGGGCCGATGTCGGCATAACCGAGGTCATCGACGAACACGACGACGACGTTGGGCGTGTCGGCGGCGAGTGCCGGGGGCGAGAGAACCGCGCCGAGCAGTACGGCGAGGGGAAAGGCGAATCGGGTCATGGCAGTTCCTTGGGAGAGGATTTCTTGGCGGGCTTGACGATCTTCACCGCGACATCGTTCTTCTGCTTCGGGCCAGGGGTACTGCGCCCGTCGGCGACGTACTTCTCCAGAAGGGCGGTCAACTTGGCGACCGTTTCCGTCTGCTCGGCGGCAAGGTTTTTCGATTCACCAGGGTCTGTGGTGAAGTCGTACAGTTGCGGCGACTCCGTTCCGCCGCCCTTGCTCCAACCGCCACTGCCGGCGCACCGGCAGAGTTTCCACGTCCCCTGCCGGATGGCGAAGCGGCCTTCGATGCTGTGGTGGACGACGGCCGACCGCGGCGGCTGCTTTTCCCCGACCAGCGTGGGCAGGAAGCTGACGCTGTCCTCGCCGGCGTTATCGGGGAGTTTGACCCCCACGACTTCAGCGGAAGTGGCCATGAGGTCCGTCAGGCAGACGAGTCGGTCACTCCGGGAACCGGCTTCGATACGAGCGGACCAGCGGACGAAGAACGGCACGCGATGGCCGCCGTCCCAGATGTCAGCCTTGTACCCGCGGAGTGTACCGCTGGCGAAGTGGCCGAGTTTCTCCAGCGCGGGTATCCCCGCGGCGGGCGAACAACCATTATCGCTGGTGAAGATCACCAGCGTGTTCTTGGCGACGCCGGCCTTGTCGAGCGCGCCCAACACCTGTCCGACGGCCCAGTCGGTTTCCATCACGAAGTCGCCGTAGTCGCCGAGGCCGCTCTTCCCCTTCCACTCCCTCGACGGCACGATCGGCGTGTGCGGCGAACTGAGCGGCAGGTACAGGAAGAACGGCTTCCCAGTCTTGGCCCGCTCCACCACATACGCCGACGCTTTTTCGGCCAGCAGCGGCAGCATGTCCACCGGTTCGACCAGTCGGGTGACGCAGTCGTTCTCGAAGACCGACTTCATCATGCGGGCGTGGTGGAAGCCGAAGAAGTGGTCGAACCCGCGCGTCGTCGGGCCGTCATTCGTGACCGACCCGACGGGGGCCCCTTCGAGTTTCCCCTTCTTGCCGTCGTCTTGGCCCCGCGTGGCGATGGTGTAGCCGAGGTGCCACTTGCCGACGCACGCCGTGTGATACCCCTGCTTTTGCAAGACCCCCGGCAGGGTGAGGCGGTCTTCGGCGATGAGCGGCTGGACGGAGTTGCCCAACACGCCGCTCTGGAGGCGGGTCCGCCAGGCGTAGCGGCCGGTGAGCAACCCGTACCGCGTCGGCGTGCAAACGGACGACCCGCTGTGCGCGTCGGTGAACGTCATGCCCTGTGAGGCGAGCTTGTCCAGGTGCGGCGTCTTGATCTTGCCCCGTTCGGGGTTCAGGCACCGCACGTCCCCGTAACCCAGGTCGTCCGCCAGGATGACGACGATGTTCGGCTTGTCAGCGGCGACGGCCGGCGCGACCGGGGCGCACGCCACCAGCGCGAGGAGGAGGAGTCGCATCACTTCTTCTCCTTCGCAGGGGCGGTCCAGGTCTTCAGCGTTTTGCCGGCGGTGTCTTTCAAAACCACCGATTCCAGTCGGATCGTCCCGGCGGCGGTGGACGGGTCGAGGCGGAGCGCTGTGATCGCAGTCGCGGTCGGCAGCTTCACCGCGTAGGCGTGCCAGGCACTGTCGTGCGTCGGCTCGAAGCTCACGGAGCGGTCGCGGTGGAACGCCTTCTCCGTCGCGGTTGCCCAGAACACCTGACCGCCGCCCTTGCTATCGGACTTCATCCGAAGCTCGACCGTGTACGGGCCGATACCAGTCGGGATATCGCGGGTGACGATGAACGGGTCGCCGCCGGTGGAGGTGATGACATAAGCGCCGTCCTTCACTGCGAGAGTCGCGGCTTTGCTCGTCGTCCACCCGGCCACCCCCGGCGGGGTGGCGCGGAAGTTCGGGTTCGCCTTCGGCACCACGGCTTGGGTGTCCTTCAAAAACGCGGTGATGTTCGCGTTCAGTTCCTCCTTCAATTCCACGAATTGTGCCCGCTTCTCGTCGGCCAGATTCTTCGTCTCGCCTTCATCGGTTTTCAGATCGTACAGTTCGAGTTTGTCGGTGCCGTCCGGGTTATCGGCGAAGAAGCGGATCAGCTTCCAGTCGGCCCGGCGGACCCAGGTGCCGGGTCGGAAGCCGTCGATGTCCGTCCGCCCGCCGTGCGGGAAGTGGCAGAAGATGGCGTCGCGCTTCACCGGCTCATCGACGAACGCCGGGGCGACGTTCACGCCGTCGAACGTCACTCCTTGAGGAGCTTCCAGATGCGCCATCGCCAGCAGCGTCGGGAAGAAGTCGGTACTTTGCACGACCGTTTCGCTTCGGCTATCGGCCTTGGTTTTACCGGGCCAAACGACCACCAGTGGGACGCGGGTGCCGCCCTCGTAGTTGCTCGCCTTACCGCTGCGGAACGGGGCGTTGCTCGTGACCGGGATGCCGGCGTAGGCGGCGTTGTTAGTCGCCTCACGGGCCACGTTGTGCCAGCCGCCGTTGTCACTCGTGAAGATGAGAATGGTGTTGTCGCTCAGCTTCAACTCGTCCAGGGTGGCGACGATCCGCCCGACCGAGTCGTCCAGGCTGCGGACCATCGCGGCGTAGACCGGGTGCCGCTGGGCGGCCTTCGGATCAGCCCGCTCGGCCGCCTCCTCGACGTACTCCTTCTTGCCCATCCACGGGGAATGCACGCCGAACGCCCAGTAGTTCAGGAAGAACGGCTTCTCCTTGTTGGCCCGGATGAACGTCACCGCCTCGGCGGCCATGCGGTCGTCGATGTGGTCGCCGGCCTTCCCCTGCCCCTTCCAGAACGCCCACGGGGCGAAGTACCCGTTGCCACCGCCGGGTCCGGGGCCGGGGGTGTGCGGGAGGTCCACGTCGAACCCGTGTTGCAGGGGTGAGTACGGTTCCGCGCCGAGGTGCCACTTGCCGAAGTGCCCGGTGCGGTAGCCGGCGGCCTTCAGCACCTTCGGCAACGTGACGTAGTCCGTCTTCAACCGCGTGACCGAGTCGGCGACCAGCACCTTCGCGGTCGGCCCGCCCGTGACGAGCCGCTTCTCCAACTGCACCGCCGGCAGGTGACAGTTCGGTGCGGTGATGCCGATGCGGGCGGGGTGAAGCCCCGTCATCAGGCTGCTGCGGGTGGGCGAGCAGAGTGGACTCGCCGAGTATGCGTTCGTGAACAGCATGCCGCGCTTGGCCAGCGCGTCGATGTGCGGCGTGCGGTGGAAGGTGCTGCCGTAACAGCCGACATCGTGCCCGCCCAGGTCGTCGGCGAGGATGAACACGACGTTCGGCTTCTCGGCGGCACACACGGCCGCCGATGCGACGAGCGCGGCGACACACGCCGCAAAGGGAGAGAATTGGGACACGGTTTGCTCCGGTCGGAGAGGAATCAGTTCTTCTTTTTCTTCGGCGTCGGCCGATCGCGGAGCGGCCAGTCCGGGTGCTCGTCACGGGCGGACGCCATCAGCTTTGTCGCCTTCGCCACGACTTCGGGCTGCTTCGCCGCGAGGTCCGTCTTCTCGCCGGGGTCGGCCTTCAGGTCGTACAGTTCGACGGCCGCCGACGGGCCTTTCTGGACGGCTTTCCAGTCGCCGAAGCGGATCGCCTGCAGGCTCGGCCCGGCCTCGTGCAGTTCCCAGTAGAAGTATTCTCGCTTCGGGGCCGCGCCGCCTTTGAGCAGCGGCAGGATCGACACGCCGTCGGGCGTGACCTGGGCCGGCAGTTTCGCCCCGATGAGTTCCGCGCAGGTCGGCAGAAAGTCCCAGAACGCCCACGGCTCGTCGCTCACTTTGCCGGCCGGGACGACGCCGGGCCAGCGGGCGATGCACGCCTGCCGCAACCCGCCCTCGTACAGCGACCGCTTGAACCCGCGGAGTGTCCCGCCCATCGTCTGGTCGAACAGTTTGCCGATCTCCGAGTTCGGAGCGAACGACGAGCCGTTGTCACCGGCCACGATCACCAGCGTATTCTCGTCGAGTTTCAGCTCCTTCAACTTGGCGAGTAGACGGCCGATGTCGGAGTCGAGGCGAGTCAACTGCGCGGCGTAGTTCTTCTGCTGCCGGGTCCACTTCTCGTTCTTGTAGATGCCCTGATCGTCGATCTCGTGGCGGCCGTGCGGGAGCGTCATCGCGTAGAAGAGGAAGAACGGCGCGTCCTTCTTCGCCGTCACCCACGCCAGGGTGTCATCGGCGAGCAGGTCCTGGGCGTAGGTCTTGCCGACGGTTTTGCCGTCGTTGCCCGGTAAGTCGAACCGCTTGTCGTCGTGGTACAGGTACGTCGGGAAGTAGCTGTGCGCGTGCCGCTGGCAGTTGTACCCGAAGAAGTGGTCGAACCCGACCTTGAGCGGGCTGCCGGCGGTGTCGAACATGCCCATCCCCCACTTGCCGACACAGGCGGTGGCGTAGCCGTTGTCCCGCAGCAACTTCGCCACGGTGTCGGTGCCGGGCGGGAGCGGCTTCTGCCCCTCCGGTTGAATCTCGCGGTTCGCCCGGATCGGGCTGTGCCCCGTGTGCTTGCCGATCATCAGCGAGGTGCGCGACGGGGCGCACACGCTGGTGCCGCAGTACGCCTGCGTGAACCGCATCCCCTCCTTCGCCATCGCGTCGAGGGTCGGGGTCTTGATGAGCTTTTGGCCGTAGCAACCGACATCGCCCTGCGCCAGGTCGTCGGACAGGATGAAGATGATGTTGGGCTTCGCCAGCGGGTCGGCGGCCGGTGTGACCGGCGCGGCCAGTGCCACGGCCAGCAGAATCCACGCGGTCGGCTTCATGGCAGTCTCACTCCGGTTCGGGATCCGCCCAGATTCAGAAGTGACCGGACGCGAATGACACGGTACCATACCCGCTGACGCAAGCAACTCTCGAAAACGACTGGACCGAAGCCGAGGCGGTGGAGTGCGTCCACCACGTCCGCGACCTGCACGTCACGCGACTGCGGCTGATGAGCCTCGACGACGCGAAGCTGACGTACTTCCACGGCGGGCGGGTCAAGCAACTGTCCCAGTTCGGCGGCCAAGTCATCCAGGAGTTGATCGCGTGATTCCAACACAAACCGAGGATAACCCGTGAGCCACCGCCTCCTCTCCCCGGTGCTGGCGTGTCTGATCTCGGCGGCGTCCGCGACGGCGGCTCCCCCGAATGTCGTCGTGATTCTCGCCGACGATCAGGGCTGGGGCGACCTGAGCCTGACCGGCAATACGAACCTCCGCACCCCCCACATCGACTCGCTGGCGAAGGACGGCGCGTCCTTCGACCGCTTCTTCGTGCAGCCGGTTTGTTCGCCCACGCGGGCCGAGTTCCTCACCGGCCGCTGGCACCCGCGTGGTGGCGTTCGCGGCGTTTCTACCGGACAAGAGCGGCTCAATCTGGATGAAAAGACCATCGCCGACGCCTTCACCGCCGCCGGGTACGCGACCGGCTGCTTCGGCAAGTGGCACAACGGCAGCCAGTACCCGTATCACCCGAACGGCCGCGGGTTCGGCGAATACTACGGCTTCCCCTCCGGCCACTGGGGCGAATACTTCGACCCGCCGCTCGACCACAACGGCGCGGCCGTCAAGGGCACCGGCTTCCTCGCCGACGACCTGACCGACCACGCGGTCAAGTTTCTGAAGTCGAACGCGACTGCCGGTAAGCCGTCGTTCTGCTACCTCGCGTTCAACACTCCGCATTCGCCCATGCAGGTGCCGGACAAGTATTGGCAGCGGTTCGAGAAGGCCCAACTCAAACTCACCGGCGACCAGAAGGAAGACCCGAATCACACCCGCGCGGCGCTGGCCATGTGCGAGAACCTCGACGACAACGTCGGCCGGCTGCTCGCCGCGCTCGCGGATCAGAAGCTGGATGGCAACACCATCGTGGTGTACTTCAGCGACAACGGGCCGAACGGCCGGCGGTGGAACGGGGGCATGAAGGGCATCAAGGGCAGCACCGACGAGGGCGGGGTGCGGTCGCCGCTGCTCGTCCGTTGGCCCGGCAAGGTGAAGCCGGGAACGGTGGTGAAACCCATCGCCGGCGCGGTGGACCTGTACCCGACGCTCATCGACCTGTGCGGCATCAAGCGGATTGGCGACAACCCGTTCGACGGAATCAGCCTCGCGCCGTGGCTGTTGGGCAAGGATGCGCCGCAGCCGGATCGCGTACTGTTCCAACACTGGGCCGGCCGG
>JBBRUO010000129.1:0-12109 GCA_038247725.1 Gemmatales bacterium | reverse complement strand
GACAGCGTGTTCTACGCCCGACGGGAACCGCCGGTTCGCCCGCCCGCGTGACCGGCACAGGTTGCAGCACCGCCCGCGCCGGGCGAACCGGTGCGAGCGTCGCGGCGCGCCCGTTGGGCCGCCCGATTCGGCGGTTTCCGGCGACCGACTCTGGCCGTCCGGTTCGCACGCCGACGATGGAACTGGTGAACTCGCCCGCCCACCACCGCAAGGCCGCCGCCGCGGTGGGTCGTGGCGGACACCCCCTCAAGGATCTGGAGGTTCTCCGCGATGAACGCGTCTCTCTTACTGCTCAGCTCGGCCTGGATGGCCGCCGCCGACCCCGCGCCGATCATGGTGAACGGCACCGGGTGCGTGAACTGCGGGTCGGCAGCCACGTCGTACGCCCCCACCTTCGCCTCGGCCTCGTTCGGCGCGTCCGCCTGTGGGTCGTGCGGCACTGGACGGGTCGGCCTGTTCGACCGCCTGCGGGCGCGGTTCAGCCGGTCGTCGGCGAGTGGGTGCGGGTTGGACTGCGGGTTGGCCGCCGCCCCGGCGTGCGGCACCCCGGCCTGCGGCACCCCCCTGCAGTCCAGTTTCGTTCCCTCGTACACCGCCTACGCCGCCCCGTCGTGTGACGGCCCGGCCGTCCGGTCCAGCTTCGCCATCGGGAACAGCGGCTGCTGCGACCCGGCCCCGGCCGCCCGCACCGGGCTGTTCTCCCGCCTCCGCGCCCGGCTCAGTCGGTCGAGCGGGTGCGCGACCGTCCCGGCGTGCAACGGCTGCACCGGCTCCCTCGGCACCGTATACAGCAGCCCGGTGATGTCGGCCCCGGCCGTCATGCCCGCCCCGGCGACCGGCCCCACGACCATGCCGCCGGCCGACAAGCCGAAGGACATGGAGCCGGTGAAGTCGAAAGACAAGACTTCCACCGAGCCGGCCCCGATTGTTCCGCTCGTGCCGAGTGATCTGCCCCGCATCCCCACGCTCAACGGCCTGGGCGGGGACTGAGCCGCGGGTCGAATCGGAGTGAAAACACCTCCGCCGCGTCGGACTCCCCGACGCGGCGGAGGTCTGCGCAGCGGCGGAAGCCGCAATTCGGATCCGTTTGATCGAACCCGCCTACCACCCTCGTCTCACGGTTGTAGTATCACGGCGGGGGCACGACAGGTGGGACAAGCCGGGGGCACGACGATGACACCCGACAACGGCTCGGCGGTGGTCGTGACGGCGACCGCCTCGACCGAACTGGCGTTCAAGATCGCCAAACTGGTCGAGGAACGGGGGTGGAATCAGGAGGATTTCGCCCGCATTTCCAACCTGAACCGGCACACGATTCGGCAGATCCTCAACGCCGGCCCGAAGCGGCGGCTCCGCAACGCCACCGTCAGCCAGTGCGCCGAGGCGCTCGGCCTGACGGTGAACGAACTCCGCACCCTGCCGCTGGAGCGGTTGCTCCCGCGGATGCACGGCAAGCCGCCCGCCGACAAGGAGGCGATGGACCTGCTGCACTCGCGGGCGGTGCTGCCGGAACTGCTCTCGTGGCTCGAACGGAACCAAGCCCGCTCGGCCGAATTCCGCCCCGACGAGATCACCGAACTGCTCGACATGCAGGCCGACGGCGGGCCGCTGGCCCGGCTCGGCGTGGAACAGTGCGTGGAGATGATCGAGCGGCGGCGGGAGCTGCTCAGCCGGGTGCGGATGATCGCCGGTACCGAGTTCGTGGAGTTGCTCGAACAGTTCGTCGGGCTGGTGTACGACAAGCTGACCAGTCGCATCACCGCCCCCCGCCGACCGTGACCCGCCGGTCACCGGTTCATGGCCACCAGAATCTGGAGGGCCAACCGCTCCTGCTCGGCGTCGTCCAGCCGCACCCGCTCCGCCACCATCACTTCCGCCACGTGGACCGCGAGGATCCGCCGCAACTCGGCGGTCGGGATCTGACTGATGTCGTACATGCCGACGGCGGCACAGCGGGCGATCAGCCGCTCCGTCACCCGAACTCGAATTCGGGCGAGGGGGTCGAACCGGACCGGTTCGCTGAGAACGGACGCGCGGATGCCGGAATCCACGGCGGCGGGCGGGCGGACCGGATTCAGATCCACCACCCCTTCCAGCACCTGCGTGGCGGGCGGGGCGGAGACCGCCCGTGCGGCGGGTATTGGTTGGACGGCCGATTTCGACGCCACCCCTGGTGCGGCGCGCGCGGCGGGCACCGGCAGGATGCCGGACCGCGGCGGCGGAGTCGGGGCGACGGGCGGCACCTCGCCCCGCGCGAGCATGACCAACGGCGGTTGCCCCATCACCCCCGGTGGCAGGATCGCGACGGCACGGAACCCATTCGGCAAGACCACATCGAACGCCCCGGCCGGTTCCGACCCGCCGCCGACCGGCGTGCCGACCTCGGCCAGCCGCAGCACGAACTCGCGGTACTGATCCGCGTCCCGGAAGCGGGTGCTGGTCGGCAGCCACTGTTCACCGGTGCGGGCGATCACCTGATTCCAGGCCAGGGTCATGATCTCCCGCCGGGTGTCGTCGCGGAACAACTCCTCCAGCGGGCTGAACCCCAGCGCCCCGCCCAACACGTCGTCCACGACTCGGTCGCGATCCGCCCGCGACAGGTGCGCGCCGTCGGCGTCGAGCAGTTGCTCCAGCACCCGCTTCCCTTCTTGGCGGAGCAGCGACAACGGCTTGTGCCGGGACTTCGCGACATCGATCCGTTCCGCCAGCCGGAGGAACCCACGGCGGGTCAGATCCGCGACCGTTGGCGGGCCGCCCCGCGCGGCCGGCCAGCCGGTGGCTTTCGATCCGGTGACGGGGGCGGACGACATGGCGGACTCCGGCGGTGACTCCTCACGCGGTCAAACCGTAGAGCGCGAACCGCCGCCCTGCCGAAGAACGGGGCACCGGAATCCGATCCGCGGTTCAGGACTGAACGTGACTGGCGGCCACGGCTTTCGTCGAGACGCGGAAGACATTCCTTGCCGGCAGGTACGAGGTCCGCGGACGCGGGTTCTCGTTTGGAGCCAAGGTGTTGAGGCCGTAAGATAGGCTGTTTCTGGTCGTCGGCAGGAGTTCGTCGCCCACTCGCCCCTGGCTTCCGATGCACGCTCCCGTTCGCCCGTCGGTACGGGGTTGGTACACGAGGAGGGTCCTCGCCGTGTCGAAATCCCCAACAGAAACCTCGCTCGATCACCTCCATCCGTCGGCCGCCGCGGGGATGACCGATTCCCAAAAGACCATCGATCTCGTCAGCGGGGTCCGCCCGGCCGAGGGCGCGGAGGCCGACGAATCGGGTGTCCGGCCCGACCCGCCCACGCCACCGACGCGGTTGGCCGATCCCGCCGGGGAGTTGCCCCGCTTCGTCCTCAAGGAGCGCGTCGGCATCGGCGGCATGGGCGAGGTGCTGGCCTGCACCGACCGCCACTTCCAGCGGGAAGTGGTGGCGAAGTTGCTCCACCAGAATCTCGTCGCCCTGCCGCTGGCCAAGGCCCGCTTCGACGCCGAGATCCGCATCACCAGCCAACTCGAACACCCTGGGATCGTCCCAGTCTACGACATCGGCCAGTCGTCCGACGGGCGACCGTACTTCGTCATGCAGCGGGTGTGGGGACTCACTCTCCGCAACTTGCTCGGCGAACGGCCCGGCCCGGATGACGGCCGCGGCCGCCTCATCAAGGTGTTCGAGCAGGTGTGTCACACGCTGGCCTACGCCCACGCCCAACGGGTCATCCACCGCGACCTCACCCCGTCGAACATCATGGTCGGCCTGTTCGGGCAGGTGAAAGTGATGGATTGGGGGTTGGGCAAGTCACTCGACGAGTTTACCGCCGACGCGGAGTCGGCGGCCGCCACCAACGACTGCGACGACGCGGCCGAGACCGGCGAGGCGACCCGGACGCGGCACGGGTTCGCCCTCGGCACCCCGGCGTACATGTCGCCGGAAGCGGCCGCCGGGGACATCGCGAAGGTGGACGAGCGGTGCGACGTGTTCGGCCTCGGGGCCATCCTGTGCGAGATCCTGACCGGCCACCCGCCGTACCGGGGGACGGTCGCCAAAGCGGTGGTGCGACTGGCCCGCAAGGCCGACCTCGCGGACGCCCACGCCCGGCTCGACGCCTGTCACGCGGACCGCGAACTCGTCGCCATCGCGAAGCAGTGTCTGACCGCCGAATTGGACAAACGGCCCCGCGACGCGGGGGTGATTACCGACGAACTGGGCCACTACTTCGACACCGTCCTCCGTCAAGCCGAGTGGGACTTGGTGCGGTTCTTCGACCTCAGCCTCGACCTGTTCTGCATCGCCGGCCTCGACGGCTACTTCCGCCGCATCAACGAGAACTTCGCTCGCGTCCTCGGCTACTCGACGGCCGCCCTGCTGGCAGTGCCGTTCCTGAGCTACGTCCACCCGGACGACCGCGAGCGAACCCAGGCGGTGATGGGCCAACTCGCGGCGGGACGCCCCCTCGTCCGGTTCCGCAACCGGTACCGCGACGCGAACGGGGCCTACCGCTGGTTCGAGTGGACGGCGAAATCGCTCCCGGACGACGGCGTCATTTTCGCCGTCGCCCGCGACGTGACTGAAACGGTCGAACTCGAAACGCGACTCGAGCAACTGGTTCAGCAGTGAGCCAAAGTCGGGATTCGACGACTCGACTTACTTCAACTTCAACTCCTCCGCGCTGGTCACGGTGAAGTAAAACCCGTGCGGAATGCCGCCGTTGTTGATCTTCAGCAGGATCGCGTTCGGCCCCTTCTTCAGCTTCACCTTCACGCTGTCTCGCTCCGGCGCGGCGGCTTCGTGGCGTTCGTGACCGAACACCTTCGCCCCGTTCACGACCAGCCGGCAGCCGTCGTCGGTGCCGAGCAGGATCGTCGCTTCCTGATCCACCGGCGATTCAATCACCCGGTACAGGTACGACAAGCTGTTGACCGCCTTCGGCCCGTGCAGCACGGCGAGATCAACATACCCGGTGTTCGACGGCCGCACCGTGCCCCACCCCACGTTGCCGTACTTCGCCCCCAGGTCCACCGCGCCTTTCTCCGGGCCGAAGTCCTTGTCTAGCGCCGCATCGCCCTCCGCCGCGAACGGCCCGGCGATGTGCCATGAGTCCGGCGTCAGGGTCGGGGTCTTCAGCGTCATCAGGTACTCGACCACATCGACCAAGTCGTCCTCGGTGAACGTGGCGATGAGGTTGTCCGGCATCAGCGACGTGAGTTGCTTCTTGCGGTCGGTGCCCTTCACGGGGAACTGGTAGTCCTTGCCGTTCGCGTCCCGGACGGTCAGCGTCGTTTCGGTCTCGCCGACCAGCAGGCCGGTAATGCTCTGGCCGTCGTCGCTGTCCAGCTTCCACGTCGCGTATTGATCGGCGATGGCTTTGCTCGGCGTCAGCAGCGAATCGTACAGGTTCTCCTTGCTGCCCTTCTTGCCGATCATGCTGAGGTCGGGGCCGATACTGCCGCCCATGCCGCGGACCATGTGGCACTTCATGCACTGGCTCTCGCCAGTCAGCGACTTGGCCATGAGTGCTTTCCCGTTGATCGGGTTGCCGATCCGCTTCATGAGGTCGATGATTGGCGGCAACTTCTTCGGGTCGAGCTTGCCCGGCGCGGGGAACAACACCATCGCCTTGTTGCGTTCCCCCTGGAACGGCGAGTTCCGCAGCAGCCGGCCGACGGGGGCGGTGAGTTCCTCCGGCAGCCCGCCGCGCTCCTTGATGGAAAGCAGCCACTGCGTCCCGGAGCGGCTACCGGCCAGCCCTTCGTAGGCGGTGCGGCGGATGTCGGCGTCAGCCCCCTTCGCCAGCACGATCCCGGACATCACGTCCAGTGCGTCCTTCGAAACCTGATTCTGGCCGCGCCCCAGCAACCCGGCGAAGGCGGCGACGATCTGGTTCGTGTGCAGTTTCGTCGGGGCGGTGTCGAGGGCTTTCTTCAAGGCCGCGACCGACGCCGGCGAGTTCAACTTGCCGAGCGTGGCGTAGGCCGCGAACTGGGCGTTGCGCGGTTGCTTGTCGTCGGTGGCGATCTTGGCCACGGCCGCGACCGACTTCGCGTGCCCGATACCGCCGATCAATTCGAGGGCGGCGGCGCGGGTGGTTTCGGCGGCCAACAAGTCGGTAATCAGGCCGTCCACCTCGCCGGACTTCACCAGGGCGTTCCACTTGGTCGGCAGGAATAGCTTCAGGTTGTCGAGGGCCTTCGCCTTCACCTCGGCGGGGGCGTCGCTTTTCAACAGCGACAGCATTGACTTGCCGGCGGATGCGTCGTCCGACGCGGCGAGGATGTCCACGATGCGGGCCTTCTGCGGGCCGGTCAGCTTGGCGTCGGTGAGTAACTTCTCCATCTTCGGCAGCATCGACTTCGGCCGTAGTTCCCACACCAGATCGGCGACCTTGTCGTTCCACTCCGGGAAGTGCTTCTCGAAGTCGGCGAGGATGGCGTCCCGCCGCGCCGGGTCCGTCCCGCAGGCGATGTTCAGCGCCGCGCGGTAAAAGATGTCGGAGCCGTCATATAGCTTGGCGAGGGCGTAAAACAACGGTCGGGCGGTGTCGGCCGGGGCGTCGGACAAGAGCAGAAGTGCCTCCCGACGTGCGTTGGGCGAGGCGGACCGGCCGAGCAACTCCCGCATCTGCGTGCCGGCGTTGGCGAAATCGGCCTGGTCGCCGAGGGTGCGAAGCAGCCGCATGCCGAGTGCTTGGTACCGCGTGTCTTCCCGCTTGAGGAAGTCGATCGGGACAAGGGCCACCCACTTCGACCGTTGGGCCTTCAGCCCCCGAGTGACCAGATGGCTGAGCCGGGCTTCGACGACTGGGGTGAACGCGGCCTCGGGGGTTTCGGGGTCGGGGGTGAGGAGGCCGCCGCGGGCCAGCGACGCCGTGGCCAGGTTCGGCGAGGCGAGGGCTGCAAACCACCCGGCTTTGGTGCCGAGATCAGGCGGCGTGACCGCGTAGCCCTTGTGGTCCTTCGGGGTGAGGCGGTAGATGCGGCCGCGGGTCCAGTCGCCCATGCCGTGGCCGCCGACGCCGGGGTCGTACCAATCACACACGAACACGCTGCCGTCCGGGGCGGTGCAAACGTCCGACGGGCGGAACCAGTTGTCGGAGCTGGTCAGCATCAACGCCTTGTCGAGTTCGTAACCCGCACCCTTCGGCTTGCGGGTGAAGGCGCGAATCTCGCGCGGCCCGGCGTCGGCGTGCATCAGCGTGTTGTGGTACTGCTTGGGCAGTAGGTCCCCCTCGTAAAACTGAATCCCGCACGGGCTGCCGAACCCGGTGCGCAACGTCTTGTGAACGATACCGGGTTGCTCCTCGTGCCAGTGGCTCTGCCCGGCCCCGCGCGGGAAGTAGCCGTAGTTGCCGCCCGGCATGACGAAGCAGATGCGGGTCTGCTGGTTGCCGTCGTCGTCGTTATCACTCAGCCAGATTTCGCCGAAACTATCGACGCACGCCTCGTAGTTGTTGCGGAAGTTGTGCGCGATCAGTTCGACGTTCTTGCCGTCCAGGTCGCACCGCCAGACGGTGCCCGCCTGACAGTCGGTGCGGTTGCTCGCCCACTTGCGGCCCTCGCCGTCACTGCTCTGCAACCCCTTCAACCCCTGATCGCCGACGGTGAAGTACAGCTTGCCGTCCGGTCCCAGGTGCAGGCCGTGGACGCCGTGGTCGTGGTCGAACCCGCCGAACCCGGTGAGAAACTTCTTCGGCGGCCCGTCGGCCACGGGGTTGGTCGCGTCCTTGCAGGTGAATTCGAGGATGTCCGGCGATTGCGCCACCAGCACCCGCAGGCCCTTACCGGTCGGGATCACGCACACGCTGAGCGGGCCGTACAGATCGTTCCCCTGGTAAAACGTGACGGCCTTCGTCGCCTTGCCTTCGCCCTTTTCGTCGATGAGGACCTGAATGCGGTCGCCTTCGGTGCGGAGGATCGGGCGGTTGAAGTTCTTGCGACGGTAGTTCACGGCTTCGGCCACCCAGACGCGGCCGAGGTGGTCCACGTCCAGGCTGGTCGGGTTGAGGACCATCGGCTCGTGGGCGAACAGTTCCACTTGAAGGCCGTCCCCGGCCTTCATGCTGGCGAGCGCTTTCTGCGGGTCGAGTTGGGCGAAGGCGGGGGCGGCGAATACCGCCGCGACGAGGGCGAGAGCGAACCGTGGCATCGGGAGAGGCTCCGGGGGAGGGCAAGCGAGACACGGCGATTGTAACCGCGACCGGCGGTCGGGGCAAAACCTTGCAGTTGTGCCTGGCCCGGCAGTGCTACCGGCCGTTCTGTGGGAAGACCTGTTCGCTCGGCTCCTTCGGGTGCTTGGCGGTCGGGTCTTTCTTGTACGTCAGCGTCCAACTGCCACCGGCCACGTTCGCGGCGGTGCCAGTGATGACGCCGTCCTTGACCGTGCCGCGGAACCAAGCGTACCGCAGGTTGACATCCCACGTCAGCTTGTCGCCGTCGAGACTCCAGGTGCCATTCCGCCAGCAACTGGACCCGTAGCTGTACGTCAGTCGGCCGTCCTTCTCGAACGTGTAGACGGTCGGCCCGCAGATGCCGTCGCCCTTCCAGGTGGTGCCGGCGAGCGCCTCCCGCTTCGATTTGAAGTCCTTGGGCACCGGGGCGGCGGTGACCGACCCGGCGAGCAGCAGCAGCACGACGACGCGGACCATGACCGACCTCCCGAACGTGGGGGAATGCTCGTGAGTCAGATTACCCCAAACCGCCGGGCGGTTCCAACCAGAACCGGCGGCGTCGCATACGCTCACTCGAACACCACCCGCAACTCCGGGTTCACTTTCGCCGCATCCGCCGCGGCCGCCTTCGTCACCTTCGTCTTGCGGACGTGCAACTCCTTCAACGTCTTCACCGCCGCGACGGCCACGGCCCCCATGTCCGTCACCAGTGTCTCCTGAATGGACAACTTCTCCAGCACCTTCGCCCCGGCGAGGTTCCGCATTCCAGTGTCGGTCACTTTCGTCTTGTCCAGGTCGAGCGATTTCAACCCCGGCAGGTTGCCCAGGGCCCGGAGGCCGTCGTCGGACGCCACCCCGCCCATCAGTTGCACTTCCGACAGTTGTGCCAGCGCGCCGATGGTGACAAACCCGGTGCCCGTGAGTTTGGCCGTGTCGTTGGCGATGAAGACCTTCAGGCCTTTCACGTTCAGCAACGGGCGGAGGCCGAAGTCGGTGACGGCCGTGCCGTTGATGGTGAGTGTCTCGATCTTCGTCGCCCCGCCGACCGCCTTCAGCCCGTCGTCGGCCAGTTGCGTGTTGCTCGCGTCGAGTTCGGTCAAGTTCGTCCACGCTGCGAACGTCGCCTCGGTGCCGGCGAGCGTCACCTTGCAGTTGGGCATTTTCACGACCTGGAGGTTTACCAGCGGCGCGAGCAGTTTCAGCCCGGTGTCGTCGAGGCTGGATTCGTTCAGAAAGAGCCGTTGCAACTTCGTCGCGGCGGCCAGTTCCTTCCACCCGGCGGCGGTGATCTTCTCGCACCGGCTGAGGTCGAGTTCGGTCAGATTCGGCAGCACGGCCAGCGCTTTCAGCCCGGCGTCGGTCACGTCCGAACCGTCGAGGCTGACGCTGTTGATCCCCGGCAGGGCGGCGACAGTCTTCAGCGCGGCGTCGGTGTTCACCACCCCGATCAGGCCGAGTCGCACCACCTTCGTCGCGCCGGCGGCCTTGGCGAAATCGACGGCCGCCATGTCGAACGGCTTCACCCCGCTGAAGAAGTTGATGGTGATCCACCCCTTGGCGTTGAGCGACACGTCGCGGATCGGCGTCCCGCCCACCTTCCGGATGTACGCTTCGGCCTCTTTCTCCGCCTTCACCGCGTCAGGAGACGGCGGCTGCGCGACCGCAACGGACGACCACACGGACAGCAGGACGGTGAGCGAACGGAGCATGGGAATCTCGGTGGCGGGGAACGGGAGATTGGGGATATGGTACGATGCGGTGCGAGGCGAACGCAACGTCGGGAGGGTGGCTCGTGACGCGGATCGGCGCGGTGGTGTTGTGCGGCGGGCGGTCGTCCCGGATGGGCCGGCCGAAGGCGTGGCTGCCGGTCGGCGACGAGGTCATGCTGCAACGGGTGGTGCGCGTTCTGCGAGCGGCGCTGTCGCCGGTGGTGGTGGTCGCGGCACCGGGGCAAGACGTGCCGGAGTTGCCCGCCGGTGTCACCATCGCCCGTGACGAGATCGAAGGCAAAGGCCCGCTTGGCGGATTGTCGGCGGGCCTAGCCGGGATCGCGGAGCGAGCCGACGCGGTGTACCTCTCGGCGTGCGACGTGCCATTCCTGACGGCCGAGTTCGTCACACGAATATCCTCAACCCTGACCAGCGAATTCGACATCGTCGTGCCGGACGTTGGCGGGTACAAACACCCGCTCGCGGCGGTGTACCGCACCACCGTGGCCGGCGAGGTGGCGAAACTTCTGGCGGCGGATCGCCTGCGGCCGGTGTTTCTGTTCGACGCCGTGCGCACGCGCGTGCTGACGGAGGCGGAGTTGCCAGACGTGGAATCGCTGCGGAACGTCAACACCCCGGACGAATACTTGGAAGTATTGCGAGAAGTGACGCTTCAAGAAGAGGAACGCGGACGACGCGGATCAAAGCCGGGATGAAGCGGATCGGAAAAATCTCTTATTCTGATCCTGTCTTCGATCCGCGCTGGAATCCGCCTCGTCCGCGTTCCTCTTGATGAACGGGTGCACCCGCAATGTCCGCGAAAATCCCCATCGTCGGCGTCGGCCCGGACGGCCTCGCCGGCCTGACCACTCGCTCCCGCGACCTGCTCGCCGCCGCCGAGATGGTGTTCGGCGCGGACCAGGTGCTGCGGCAACTGCCGGAACTCACCGCCGAGCGGGTCCGCATCGGCACCGACCTGCCCGAGGTCGTCGAGAAACTCCGCGCCAACCACGGGCAGAAGCGGCTCGCCATCGTCGCCGGCGGCGACCCGCTCTTCTACGGCACCGCCCGCTACCTGTGCGAAAAACTCGGCACCGAGGTCTTCGAGGTGGTGCCGCACGTCAGCAGCATGCAACTGGCCTTCGCCCGCATCATGGAAAGCTGGGAGGAGGCGTACCTCACGGACCTGTCGGCGAAGTCGCTCGACGACGTGCTGGACAAGATCCGCACGGCCGAAACCGTCGGCCTGTTCACCTCCGAAACGTACCCGCCCAACCGCGTCGCCCGCGAGCTGCTGGCCCGCGGGCTGGACTACTTCCGCGGCTTCGTCTGCGAGAACCTCGGCGGCAAGGACGAGCGGATCACGCAGGCGGAACTGGCCGAGATTCAGGACATGCGGTTCGACCCGCTGAACGTGTTCATCCTGCGGCGGAAGCCGAACACGCCGGATCGCCCGAAGGCGGGGGCGAAGCTGCGACGCTTCGGCAACCCCGACGACGTGTTCGCCCAGAGCCGGCCGAAGACGGGCCTCATCACCCAGGCCGAAGTGCGGGCGGTGGCGCTGGCACAACTCGACCTCCGCGTCGGGGACGTTGCGTGGGACGTGGGTGCGGGAAGCGGCAGCGTGGCTATCGAGATGGCGCAACTGGTATCGCCCGGCGTGGTGTACGCCATCGAGCAAGACTCGGCCGACTACCACCTGATCCAGGCGAACTTGGAGACCTTCGGCATTGGCAACGTGAAACCGGTGTTCGGCACGGCCCCGGCGGTGTTCGCCAACCTGCCCGCGCCAGACGCCATCTTCGTCGGCGGCAACGGCGGCGAGGTGGCCCGGTTGCTGGAAGCCAGTTTCGCGGCGCTGCGCCCCGGCGGCCGGCTGGTGTCGAACGTCGGCACCCTGGAAATGATCTCGGCAACGTATGCCGTACTGAAGCGGCTCGGCACCGTGGACGTGCTGCTGATGAACCTGAGCCGGGGCGTCGAGCAACTCGAAAGCCTGCGGTTCGAGGCCGTCAACCCGACGGTGCTACTCCGGGTCCGGAAGGCGGGGTGAGCTTGAAGCGGACAGCCGCGTTCGGGTATCGTCTCTTAACTCTGGAGGGTGCCTGATGCTCCGCCTGATCGCCGTCGTCGTGGCCGTGACGTGTTCGCTGTTGCCCGCCGCGCCCGTGCCGAAGCCCACCGACCGCCAACTGAAGGCCCGCTGGGGCGAGATCGTGAAGGGCATGGACGGGGATGAGTCAG
>JBBRUO010000128.1:0-12272 GCA_038247725.1 Gemmatales bacterium | reverse complement strand
GTGATCCTGTCGAGCGATGGTTCTGCGGCGCGGGGGGGGCGTACGCCCCCTGTGCCCGACTAATAAACTGTGGGCTTACGCCCCCCGCTCGCCCAGAATGCCGACATCCTCCTCTCCGCCCACTACGCCTGCACCCACTGCGACATCAGTTACGAGCCGCCGTCGCCGCAACTGTTCAGCTTCAACAGCCCGCAGGGCATGTGTCCGACGTGCGACGGCCTCGGCAGCGTGTACGGGTTCGACTTGGCGCTCCTCATCCCCGACGAGGCGCGGAGTTTCCACGACGGGGCGATCCCGCTCGTCGGCAGCCTGAAGAGCATGGGCAAGTGGCGGCGGCACATCTTCGAGGGCGCGGCCAAGTCGCTCGGCATCGACCTGAAGACGCCGTGGAAGGCGCTGCCGGAGGACCAGAAGCGGTGGCTCCTGTTCGGCAGCGGGGACACGCACATCGTCTGGGAGTGGAAGCAGAAGTTCGGCAAGGTGTGGAAACACGGCGGCAAGTGGGAGGGCGTCGTCCCGCAACTCATCGCGCAGTTTAAGAAGGCGACCTCCGGCCCGAAGCGGATGCAACTGGAAAAGTACATGCGGGTGGTGAAGTGCGAGGCGTGCGGCGGCCAGCGGCTGAACCCGCAGGCGCGGTCCGTCCGCGTCGGCGGGAAAACGCTGGTCGAAGTCGGGGCGATGCCGCTCGGCGACCTGGTGCCGTGGGTCGACGGGTTCGAGACGACGCTCACGCCGGTGCAGAAGCAGATCGCGGGCGAATTGTTGAAGGAGATTCGCGCCCGCCTCGGCTTCCTGCTGAACGTCGGCTTGCACTACCTCAGCCTGGATCGCTCCGCGCCGACCCTCAGTGGCGGCGAAGCCCAGCGGATCCGCCTCGCCGGGCAGATCGGCTCGGGGCTGGTCGGCGTCCTGTATATCCTGGACGAACCGAGCATCGGGCTGCACCCGCGCGATAACGCGCGGCTGTTGAATAGCATCTTGCGCTTGCGCGACATGGGCAATACGGTCCTGGTCGTCGAACACGACGAGGACACCATGCGGGCGGCCGATTATCTGGTGGACTTCGGGCCGGGGCCGGGGGTGCGAGGCGGCGAGATCGTCGCGGCCGGCACCCCCGCCGAGGTACTCGCCAACCCGAACAGCCCGACGGGGCAGTACCTGACCGGCGCGAAGTCGATCCCGATTCCGGCGAAGCGGCGGCCCGGCTCCGGCAAGGCGATCCGCGTCGTCGGCGCGCGGCACAACAACTTGAAGAACGTGACCGTGGACATCCCGCTGGGCAAATTCGTCGTCGTCACCGGGGTCAGCGGGTCCGGGAAGAGTTCCCTCATCAACGACGTGTTGATGGAGGCATTACTTGCGGTCAAGAACAATGCCACGAGCCGCGAAGTCGCCGCGGAGGAAACCGACGAGGTGCGACACGAGATTGGGGCGCACGATAAGATCACGGGTGTGGAGTTGATCGACAAGGTGATCGACATCGACCAGACGCCCATCGGCCGCACCCCGCGCAGCAACCCGGCCACTTACATCAAAGTGTGGGACGAAATTCGCCAACTGTTCGCCCAGATGAGCGAGGCCAAGCTGCGCGGGTACGACGCCGGGCGGTTCAGCTTCAACCGCGACGGCGGGCGGTGCGAGGCGTGCGAGGGGAACGGCGCGAACCGGCTGGAGATGGACTTCCTGGCCGACGTCTGGGTGACGTGCCCGATCTGCGACGGCCGGCGGTTCAACCGCGAAACGTTGCAGGTGAAGTACCGCGGCAAGAGCATCCACGACGTGCTGGAGTTGGAAGTCGGCGCGGCCGTGACCCACTTCGAGAACATGGCCAAGATTCACGACATGTTGCGCACCCTGCACGACGTGGGATTGGATTACATCAAGCTCGGTCAGCCATCGCCGACACTGTCCGGCGGGGAAGCGCAGCGGGTCAAGCTGGCGAAGGAGTTGTGCCGCCGCGGCACCGGCAAGACCCTGTACATTCTCGACGAACCGACGACCGGATTACACTTCGAGGACATTCGCAAACTGTTGGAGGTGTTGCACAACTTCGTCGAGCAGGGCAATACCGTGGTTGTGATTGAACACAATCTGGACGTGATGAAGACGGCCGACTGGCTGATCGACATGGGGCCGGAGGGCGGCAGCGGCGGCGGCGAAGTGGTGTGCGTCGGCACGCCGGAGGATGTCGCCGCGCACGCGACTTCCTTTACCGGCGCGGCGCTTCGCCCCGTTTTGTCCCCCTCCCCCCTGGCGGGGGAGGGGCTAAGGGTGGGGGGGAAGGGGAAATCGAAACGCAAAGCCCCCTCCCCCCTGCCCCCCTCCCTCCAAGGGAGGGGGGAGATGTTCACCCACCTCGAAGTCGAAGGCGCGAGTCAGCACAACTTGAAGTCGGTCAACGCCAGCATTCCGCGCGACAAGATGTCGGTGTTCAGCGGGCCGTCCGGGTCGGGCAAGTCGTCGCTGGCGATGGACACCATTTACGCCGAGGGGCAGCGGCGGTACGTCGAGAGCCTGAGCAGTTACGCCCGGCAGTTCCTGGGGCAGGTGCAGAAGCCGCGCGTCGAACACATCACGGGGTTAAGCCCGGCCATCGCCATCGAGCAGAAGACGACGAGCAAATCCCCCCGCAGCACCGTCGGCACCATTACCGAGGTGTACGACTACCTCCGCATCCTGTACGCGCGGCTGGGCCAACAGTATTGCCCGAAGTGTGACATCCCCATCGGCACGCAATCCACCGACGAGATTATCGAGCGGATCACCGCCCTGCCGGACGGCACCAAAGTCTACGTCATGGCCCCGCTGGAGCGACGGGGGCAGGACAAATACGAGGACTTGTGGGACGAGATCCGCCGCGCCGGGTTCAGCCGGATGCGGGTGGACGGCAAGTCGTTCAGCCTGGACGAGCCGCCAGTCATCGACCACCGCCGGAAGCACAAGGTCGAGGTCGTCATCGACCGGAACGTGGTGAAGCCGAACACGCGGGGCCGCATCGGCGAGGCCGTCGAACAGGCCCTGAGCCTGGGCAATGGGGTCATGCACCTGGCGTATGTGAATCTGGATGTTGACGAGACGAAATGGAAGGTGGACCGCTTTTCGCAACACCTGGCCTGCGACAGTTGCGGACGCAGTTATGAACTGTTGAACCCGCACAATTACTCGTTCAATAGTTCGCTCGGCTGGTGCCCGACGTGCGAGGGACTGGGCGTCCAGAAGGGGGCGAACGTCAACCTGCTGATCGGCGACCCGGAAAGCAGCATCCGCGACGGGGCCGTCACCGCCTGGCCGGACTGCGGGGCCGGCGAGCCGTGGGCACCGTTCGCGGCGGCGATCGGCGCACACGTCGGGTTCGACCTGGATACGCCGTGGAAAGACCTCGACCCGGCGCACCAACGTGCGGTGTTGCAGGGCACCGGCGAGGCGTGGCTTTCCGGGGAGGGCGAGGCTCCCGCCGAGCCGCGCAAACGCGCCGCCAAATCCACGACGGCTCGGCAGGAGCCTCGCCCTCCCAAGCTCCGTTTCCAATACAAGGGCCTGTTCCCCGCCGTCGATGAGGCGTCGCGTGTGAGTTGGATTTACCGGTTCAAGCTGCAACACATTGTTGACGAGGTGCCGTGCAACAACTGCCACGGCGCGCGGTTGCGGGCGGATGCCGCCGCCACCCGGTTCCGCGACTCGACGCTGTTGCAACTGTGCGCCACCCCGCTCGGGGAACTGTTGAAGCGGATGCAGGCGGTCAAGCTGGAGGCTCGCGACCAGCAGGCCATCGGCGAGGTTCTTAAAGAGATTATCAACCGGGTCAAGTTCCTGGTCGATGTCGGGTTGGACTACCTCAGCCTGGACCGTACCGGCCCGACCCTGAGCGGCGGCGAGGCGCAGCGCATCCGGCTGGCGTCGCAGATCGGCTCCGGTCTCACCGGCGTGCTGTATGTGCTGGACGAACCGACCATCGGCCTCCACCCGCGTGACAACGCACGGCTCTTGAAGGCACTGTTCCACCTCCGCGACCTGGGTAATACGCTGATATTGGTCGAACACGACCGCGAAGTGATTGCCAGCGCGGATTGCCTGTTCGACTTCGGCCCCGGTGCCGGCGACCGCGGTGGCGAGATCACCGCGTTCGGCCCGCCCGCCAAGGTCTTGAAGGCGAAGGCGTCCTTGACCGGGCAGTACCTGTCCGGCGCGCTGGCCATCCCGGTGCCGACGAACCGCCGGGCGGTGACGGACGAAACGCCGTGCCTGCGAGTGGTCGGCGCGCGACAACACAACCTCCGCAACATCGACGTGAAGATCCCACTCGGCTGCTTCGTCGCCGTCACGGGCGTCAGCGGGTCGGGCAAGTCGTCCCTCGTGAACGAGGTGCTGTATAACACGCTGGCGCGGCGGCTGAACCGCGCCAAGACCGCCGGCGCGGCGCACGATGATATCGTCGGGCTGGAACAAATCGACAAGGTCATTAACGTCGATCAAGACCCGCTCGGCAACTCGCCGTCGTCCAACCCGGCGACGTACACCGGCGTGTTCGACCTGATCCGCGAGCTGTTCAGCCGGCTGCCGGAGTCGAAGGTCCGCGGCTACCACCCCCGCCGGTTCAGCTTCAACCAGAAGGGCGGCCGGTGCGAGGCGTGCGAGGGGAACGGCCAGAAGAAGATCGAGATGCACTTCCTGCCGGACGTGTGGGTCGAGTGCGACACCTGCCACGGCAAGCGGTACAACCCGGAAACGCTGCTCGTGCAGTATCGTGGTAACACCATCAATGACATCCTGAACATGCGGATTGATGCCGCGCTGGAGTTATTCGGCAACATCCCCAAGATCCGCGTGATCTTACGAACTCTCTCGGATGTCGGCCTCGGCTACATGCAACTCGGCCAACCGGCCCCGACCATGAGCGGCGGGGAGGCGCAGCGGGTGAAACTCGCGGCCGAACTGGCCCGGCCCAGCACCGGCAAGACGCTGTACCTGCTCGACGAGCCCACCACCGGCTTGCACTTCGACGACGTGCGCAAACTGCTGGAAGTGTTGCACCGCCTGTCGGACCTCGGCAACACGGTCCTCGTGGTCGAGCATAATCTGGATGTCATCAAGACCGCCGACTGGGTCATTGACATGGGGCCGGACGCGGGCATTCACGGCGGGCAAGTCGTTGCCGCCGGGCCGCCGGAGGTGGTGGCGAAGGTGAAGGAGTCCCACACCGGCCGCATCCTCGCCGACACGCTCGCCGCCGGGCCGTTCGTCGCGCGGGAGCGGTACGACGCCAAGAAGCAACTGGCCGAGAAGCTCGGCGACATGGACATCACCGAAGTCGGCAAGGACGCGAAACTGCCGTGGGAACTGGACGGCCCGAAGTGGCACACGCACGACCGCATCACCACCAAGGGGACCGCGTGCAAGTGGGACGGGGCGGCGCTGGCCGGCGTCATCGAACAGGTGGACGCGCTCGGCGACTTCGGCGAGACGAACTGGACGCACCGCAGCATCGTCGAAGTCGCCCCGGAGAAGAAGTCCCTCGGCTGGTTCCTGCACGCCATGACCGGCCACGAAGCGTATTTGAAGCTGGTCTTCCGCGTGAAGCGCAACACCTTCAAACAGGATGTATTGAAGGCGGCATTGGCGTTGCGCCCGCTGTCGGATTATCCCGGCCACGAGGGGTATTCGCGCGACCACCGCGTCGAGGTGAACAACCCGCGCGGGCCGGTGCAGGAAGTCGTCGTCACGCTGGTGAAGAAAGAGGAAGCGGAACTCCCGCAAGTGCGAGAGTTCCTCAAGCAAGCGGTGGTGTCGTTCCAGACGATGACCGACGGCGGCACCGCCGGGGTGGAAGCGGCGATGCCGTGGAAGCAGGACGGCGAGAAGTGGCACCTTGGCGAGAAGGGGTTCCCGCCCGGCAAAGGGGTGAAGTGGGATCGGACCCTTCTGCCGAAACTGCTGAAACTGCTAGCAGAAGTCGCGCAGACGATCGTGATATCCTGGGGAACGCGCGACGCGATCACGGTACGAGTGCCGACGATTTCCCGCTTCTGGGTGCGGGTGAAGACGAAGGAGGCGGCGGCCCTGGAGGTGTGGCTGGTGGCGAAGCCGGGCCAGCTCAACGCCGCCCGGTTCGAGGGCGTCGGCCGGGAAGCGGTCGTGCAGGGCGACCGCCACGAAGGGGTGGACCTGGTGACCGTGAAGTTCGTCGGTGGCGACGAGTTCGACGCCAAGAAGTTTAAGCCGATTCTCGCCGCGGCGCTGACTGGCTTCCGCGAGGCGTTCGAGGAGTGATCCACTTCCGCTGTCCCCGACTCCGTGAGACCCGCCGATGTCCGCCGACCTGTACCCGTGGGCGTCGCCCGCCCTGAAGGCCCGCATCGCCGCCGACTTGAAGGCGCTCCTCGCGGATCGCGGGCTGACGGTGCCCGACGACCTGCCGGCGGATGTCCTCCGCGAGTTCGTCGCCGTCCTGTGCCGCGTGTGGGTGGACGGGACGGTCGTCGGGTTCGACCAGTTCCACATCGACCCGGCCGACGAGGGGCTGCTGTTCGGCCGTGGGCTGTGGGAGTCGACCCGCACCGTGGACGGCGCGCCGTGGCTGTGGCCGTTGCACGTCGAGCGGCTGGCGCTGTCGGCCGAACTGCTGCACATCGACCTCGCCCCGGAGCGAATTCCCACCGCCGAGCAGGTGACGGAGTTCGTTCGCTCGATGACCTATCAAGACGTGGTCGTCCGCGTGAACGTGAGTGCCGGCCGGCCGGGGCAAGTGGGGATGGTGTGGATGACGGCCGCCGCGATGCCGGTGGTCGCGCCGGCGGTGACGCTGAAGTCGGCGTACACGCCGGTGGCGAAGGGGTTGTCGCACCTGACGCTGAAGACGTTCCAGTACGCCAGCCGGCTGAACATCAGCCAACAGGCGCGCGACGCCGGGTTCGACTCGGCCCTGATGCTGGACGCCGACGGGAACGTGCTGGAGTCGGCCCACGCCAACATCTTCTTCTTCAGCAAGGACGGGTGGATCACCCCGCAGGCGGACGGCGGGTTCCTGCCCGGCACCGTCCGCCGGCACCTGATGACGAACTCGCCGAGTCCGATCCGCGAGGCGATCATCCCCCGCCCGGCGGTCGGCCAGATGTCGGAGGCGTTCGTCACGAACAGCAACGTCGGCATCGTCCCGGTGACGCGGATCGACGACATCGAGTTCGCCGTCGGCCCGGAGACGCGGAAGCTGCTGCGGTGGATCGAGCCGACCTCGCGGGTGGCCACGCAGTACCGCTTCCAAGAGAAAGCGGGCGTCCGGCGGTGACGGCCGGCGTCACTTTTTCGCCCGCTCGTGCAGGTAGGCCGCGAGGGCCTCCTGCCACGGCCGCATCCGGATGCCGGCGTCATTCAGTCGGTGGCAGGCCAGCACGCTGTAGCCGGGGCGGCGGGCGGGGGCACCGAACTCGGCCGAGGAAATCGCCGTCAGGTCCGCCGTCACCCCGGCCAGCCGGAAGATTTCGGCGGCGAATTCGTGCCACGTCGTGGCCCCGGCGTTCGTCACGTGGACGACGCCCGTGACCCGGTTGGCGATCAGTTGGACGATGGCATCAGCCAGATCGGCGGTGGATGTCGGGGTGCAGTGCTGGTCGCCGACGACTTTCAACGGCTTCCCCTCCCCCGCCACCCGCAGCATGGTCTCGACGAAGTTGCCGCCCTTGCCGCCGCTGCCCCACACGCCGTACAGCCCGCAGGTGCGGACGACCAGGTGCCGGGGGCACCGCATCCGCACCCAGTATTCGCCCGTCAACTTGCTCAGTCCGTAGGCGCTCACGGGCCCCGGCGGGACGTCCTCGCCGAGCGGTTCGGTTCGCCCCTCGTCCAGCCCGAAGACGTAATCGGTGCTGACGTGGACGAGCCGCGCGCCGATGTCCCGGCAGGCGTCGGCGAGGTGCCGCACGCCGTCGGCGTTCACCTTGAAGGCGGCGTCCGGTTCGGTCTCGGCCTTGTCCACGAAGTTGTACGCGGCGCAATTCACCACCACCGCCGGCTTCAACTCGGCGATGGTCGCGCGGAGGGTGTCCGGGCGGGCGAGGTCACCGCCGGCGCGGGGGACGGAGACGACATCGCCCGGCAACCGGGGGATGAGGTCGCGGCCGAGTTGCCCCTGACTGCCGAGAACCGCGATACGCATGACCGTTCCACTCCAGAGATAACACCATTCAATGGAAGCGGAACGCGGATGACGCGGAAAAAGCAGGGGTGGTGAGGATCAGAACAAACAAAATCTGGGTTCGATCCCGGCTTGGATCCGCGCGGGAACCCGCGTCATCCGCGTCCCTCTTGATATTGACCTGTTCACGCCACCAGCATCGGGGACGGGGCCGAGTACGTGTCCCACGGGTTCTCGACCGGCTCCTCGTGGTCGCCGTGGTCGCGGGCGATTTGCAGCACCCGGCCGCGGCTCAGGTCGTCGAAGGTGGGCTGGCGGAACTCGGTCTCGTCCTCGTCCGCCGGCGGCTTCTCCGGGCCGAACTCGTGGACCGTCACCCGCACCTTGGGGATGTCCGGGAAGCAGTGGTCGTCCACCGCCCGCCGGCCGTCGTGGATGTCGTACACCTCCATCACCGCCCGCAGCACCCGCTCGACGGTCCGCCCGGACACCCCGTCCTCGACCTGGATCACGTCCACCTTCACCGCCCGCAGGATGCGGTACAGGTGCTGGCGGGGCCGCACCCCGAACACCCGGCCGAACGACGGGCCGACCTGCCGCAGGGTGGCGACGGCGTCCTCGGCGCGGCGGGGGGCCGGCCCCTCCTCGCGGCCGAGCGCATCGACGAACCACCAGTGCGGGGCGAACCAGAAGCTGCCGCCCGGTTGCTCCCGCTCGGCCGTCGCCCGCTTGAACAAATGGCGGACGCCGCGGAAGATTCGCCGCCGCATCTGGATCTCGTCCCGCCGTTGCAGGCGGTGCTTCACGTCCGGGACGGCCAGGTCGGGGGCGGACACCTTGAGCGGCCACACCGGGTCGAACTCCGTCGCTTCGGACTTCGCCGCCGGCACCATCTCGCACCGCACGTCGGTCTTGTGGACCGCTTCGCCCGCCCCGCGGACCCACCACCCCCACCGCTCGACGGCGGCGCGGGCGGCGCGCCCCCCGCTGGCGTCGGTTCGGTCGTCGAAGTGGACGGTCGGCGGCAGGGCGCGGGCCGGGTTGGTCAGCAGCCCGTGCCACACCCGCACCGCCGACACCGCCAACAGTCCCGGCGCGGTCCACGCCACCAGCGCCGCCAGGAACCCGGTCAACCGCATGGCGTCGTCCGGCTGCACCAAGGTGGTGATCCGCCCGCCGAGGCCGGTGAGGATCAAGTTGACGTAAGCGAGGATGGCGACCAGCAGGCCGCCGGCCAGCAGTCGGGGGATGGGGACCGCGTACACCGCCGCCCGCCCCTTCCGCCGCCACAGCACGGCCACGTCGCCGTCGCCGGGGACGAACAGGTGCCGCAGGGCCACCGCGACGGCCACCCCGCACACCGCCAGCACCACCCCGACGGGGAGGAAGAAGGCGGCCAGCGACACGGCGATCAGGTAGCCGACGCAGGCGAAGAAGATGATGCGGCGGCGGGCGGTGTCGGACAGGACATCCCGGAGGGCGCGGTCGAACAGCACCACCGGCACGAACAGGCCGACGAGCAGCCCGACCAGCAGCGCGCCCCACAGCGTCAGCAGCCCGCCGAGGTACAACACGTACGAACTGTGAACGCCGATCTGCCGCCACCCGCCGGGCAGCAGGTACCACACCACCACCGCGAACACCCCCCACCCGACCAGCACGGCGGCGGCCGTCCAGGCGACCGGCGGCAGACGGCGGGGGAACGGTTGCGCCCCGCCGAAGTCGATGCCGTGCTCGTACTCCCAGACGGTGGCACGGTCCATCAGCCGCCGCCCGCGGGCGAGCAGCCACTCCACCCAGCCGAGCGGCCGGTGCGTGTGCCAGACGGCGACGGCGGCGATGAGGCAGAGCAGGGCCAGGGCGGCGAGGCCGTCGTGCCGGTCGGACTCGGCGAACCCGCGGGCCACTTCCAGCCCGATCACCCCGAACGCCACCACCGCCGAGAACAGCGTCTGGGCGGACGCCTTCACCGGCAGGGAGACGGACGTGAGTGAGGTGAGCAACTTCATGCGGTGTCCTTGCGCGGGTCGGACGACCACTTGCGCGAAGTCATTATACACCACCCGCCCGGCCGCGTCCCAGTCCGACCGACGGCCGCGCCGATGTCATCCCGCGCCCGACCGTGGCGATGCCGGGCGCGGGCCGCCCTACAATCACGGTTCCGCAACTACTTCCACGGTCGGAGTCCGAATCATGGCGGCAGCCGCGAACGCGCATCGAGTGGTCATCATCGGCGGCGGGTTCGGCGGGATGTTGTGCGGCCTCGGCCTCCGCCGCTCGCCCGCCGCCGTCACCCTCCTCGATAAGCGGAACTTCCACCTGTTCCAGCCGCTGCTGTACCAAGTGGCCACCGGCGCGCTGTCTCCGGCGAACATCGCCTCCCCGCTGCGGGCCATCTTCAAACGGCAGCCGAACGCCCGAACGCTCCTGACTGACGCGACCGGGTTCGACCTCGCCGCCAACGAGGTGCTCACCGCCGAGGGCGCGCGGCTGCCGTTCGACACGCTGGTGCTGGCGTCCGGCAGCACGCACCACTACTTCGGCAGGGACGCCGAGTGGGAGCCGCACGCGCCCGGACTGAAGACGGTCGAGGACGCCACCCGCATCCGCCAGCGGGTGTTGCTGGCGTTCGAGCGGGCCGAGCGCGACCCGGACGTGGCCAACCGGCGGAAGTATCTCACCTTCGTCGTCGTCGGCGGCGGGCCGACCGGGGTGGAGATGGCCGGGGCCATCTCCGAACTGGCCCACGACACCTTGCGCAGGGACTTCCGCGCCATCGACCCGACCACCGCGCGGGTGATTCTCGTCGAGAACTCCGACCACATCCTCTCGGGCTTCCCGGAGAAGTCCCGGCGGCGGGCGCTGCGATCCCTGAAGGAAATCGGCGTCGAACCGTGGCTGAGCGGGCGGGTGACGGACGTCACGGCCGACCGGGTGACGGTCTACAGCGACGGCGCGAGCGAACACATCGCGACCGAAACGGTGGTGTGGGCGGCCGGGGTGAAGGCGTCCCCGCTGGCCAAACTCCTCGCCGAGGCCGTGGGCGTCACCCCCGACCGGGGCGGGCGGATCCCGGTGAACCCGGACTGCACCGTCGGCGGCCGGCCCGACGTGTTCGCCATCGGCGACCTGATGACCCTGACCGGCCCCGACGGGCTGCCGCTGCCCGGCGTCGCACCCGTGGCCATGCAGCAGGGCAGTTACGTCGCCGACGTGATCGACCGCCGGTTGCGGGGAAAGTCTCCCCTCTCGCCGTTCAAGTATTTCGACAAGGGGAGCATGGCGACAATCGGGCGGTCGCGGGCGGTGGCGGTGACGTCCGGCATCCAGCTCAGCGGGTTCATCGCGTGGCTGGCGTGGCTGTTCATCCACATCCTGTACCTGGCCCGGTTCGAGAACCGGTTGCTGGTGCTGGTTCAGTGGTTCTGGAATTACGTCACCCGCAACCGCACGGCCCGCCTGATCACCCACCACGACGGCGGCTGACGGCCGACGACCTGGGCCATCCCGTTTTTCACGGGGTGGCCGACTCTCTCCGAGAGTCGGGGCTTCGCAGGAGTCGCTTTCGGAGAGAGCGACCCACCCGAAAAACCCCGATCACGGAATAGCCCTGGGCCGACGGCCTCGACGACCTGGGGGCAAATTCCCCCGACTCGGGTTGACGAAGGCGAGCCACACCCTTAAAAATCCTGCTGTCCAGGCGTTGCCCATGTCGAACACATGGCCCTGTCGTCTAGAGGCCTAGGACAATACCCTTTCAAGGTATGGACCGGGGTTCGAATCCCCGCAGGGTCATTGGAGTATCCTGGCACGAGTCGCCAGGAGCGATCAACAGCCGACGGAGCCTTGAGATATCAAGGGGTTCCGTCGGCTGCGTCGTTTCGTGTTTTGTCTTGGCGGCTCCTGCGCGCGTCGCATTCTGCGTCGTCGTATCACCAACCGCGCGTTCGAACAGGTGCTCGGGAACGCGGGCGTAGTGCTTCAGGGCGATGGCGGCGGAGTGGCCGAGCCAGTCCACGACGGCGGAGATGGGGAACGATTCGAGCAGGTCGGTTTCGCATGACGACCGCAGCGTATTGAACAGCCTCGGCCACGGGGTCAGGCCGGCCCGCTTGATGAGCTTCCGGAACGTCGTGCCGAC